>JBEKSO010000129.1:0-9673 GCA_049516935.1 Thermoguttaceae bacterium | reverse complement strand
AATAGCCGGCAACCGGAGCATGCAAGCTATCAGCAGTAGCAAAAATATTTTTAACAAAATACTTGACCGGCATGCGGGAACGAATAAAATAAGGGTGGAAGGAAAAAGCGTGCTTTGAGAATGAAGGCCGATACGCCGCCTTCAAAGGGTTAGTCAACTGCGACGGACAGCACAATTGAGGTTGACGTACCGTCTTTTCGATAGATACTTTTCGATTAATTCTGCAGCTTCATTTTTGCGTAGAGATACTCTATCTAATGAATTTGCCCGCAGAGATGAAACGCAACGAATTGTGGCTCAACATGCAAGATGAGCTGTAGTTTTAAGGGGAAACCCGCTTCGAAAGGGGCGGGTTTCTCTATTTTTTTAGACTGGATATGCAATCCCGTCTCGATCCGCCTGTCGTAAGTCCCGCTAATTCATGGACTTGGGAAATCACTCCAGACTAAAGAATGGGTCGGGACTGAAGTTTTATAAAATATCCAAAATGGTATTGGATAAAAAGAGACTATTACATCTAATTAGCGTGCGGCAGCTTAATAAAAGCATGACATTTCATTTCTAAATTTATAAAAATCGCGTGAGGAGTAAAACCGTGCCAAAGCCCAACGTCGCTCTGTGCAATGACTGCCGCGCTCCGGTCCCAGCGGAGTTCTTCTTCTCAGATGGAGAAGTCTGGATTCGCAAGGACTGCCCGAGTTGCGGATCGAACAAGTGGCAGGTGAGCTCGGACGCAAGCGTGTGGCAAGCCAAACGCGATATGTGGGACGGCGTTCCGACCGAGCCGGCGGCGTGTTCGCTTGACTGCGACCGATGCCGGAAAGAGCACAATCCGAACGTTGTATTCGTGGACATAACCAATCGCTGCAACATGAATTGTCCCATTTGCATAGCCAAGCTTCGCGGCATGGGCTTCGACTTCAACCCGCCGCTGGAATACTTCGAGCACATGTTCGCCGAGATCGCGAAGATACAACCCAAGCCGGTGCTTCAGCTCTTCGGCGGCGAACCCACTGTTCGGGACGACTTGCTGGAGATCTACAAAATCGCTTACAAGAACGGCCTTGAGACCCACTTGACGACCAACGGATTACGTTTTGCCGACGAGGAATACTGCAAGAAGCTATGCGAGTCAAGGATCGGCCTGCGTTTCTCTCTCGACGGCCTAACGCCCGAGATCTATGCCCGCCTGCGCAACAATCCCCGCGCCTGCGAACTGAAACTCAAAGGCCTTAAGAACCTCAAGAAGTACAGCAAACGAAGGCTCACGATCATCTCTTGCGCCGCCAAGGGCATAAACGACAATACCATGGCGGACCTGATTCAGTACTGCCACGACAACCGCGACCTGATTTCTGACTTGGGAATCATCCCCCTGGCGCAGGATTGGGAAGAGGGCGATTTCCAGGCCGAGGGGCGCACCACGATGGAAGACGTGGAAAAGATGGTCGACCAGGCCGTCCCGGACGGCGGAGTGGAATTTATCCCCGCCGGATTATCGTACTGGTTGCGGAGACCGCGCTCTTTCTTTCGAGACAATCCTCATTCGGAAGTGTTGCTCCTGGCCGGCGTCCATCCCAACTGCGAGTCGTTTTATTTGTTGATCGAGGACGGCGAGAAATACCGGGGAATAAATTACTATTTGAACAAGCCTTTCGGCCAGGCCGTCGTCGAGTTGATCGGGTTGATCAAGAAGATCGATCCCAAGCTAATCCGTTTAGATCCCAAAAAATATTTCCAGCGATTGCGGGGGAAATTTTTGATCGTGACGACCCTGGCCCCGTGGCTCATCAGAACGATCAACTTCCGTCGCCTGGCCGGGAATAACCCCTTACTCGGCCTGCTGAAGATCGGATGGAGCGTGCTGGTCCGCAAGCTTTCCAAACGCTTCAGCAAGCAGGTTGCCAAACGCCGGCGCCCGGTGCCAATGATTCGCATCGCCGTATTGCCGTTTGAGGAGCAGAACGCCGTTGACGCGGCGCGCATGGAGAACTGCAAGGCGGTCTTCGCCTATGAAGACGTGGAAAACGAGCGAATCGGGACCGTCCCGGTCTGCCTCTGGTATCCGTTCCGCAATCCTTTGCTGGAGAAGATCGCCGCCAAGTACGGCGCTGCATCCGCCAAGACCAGGAAGGCGACTGAAGAGCCGGCCGGAGTCGGTTTTTGAGTTTAGCGGATTAATTTAGCCTTCTTCTTTTCAGTAAGATCGACGGCCGAATAATTCATCAACACTCCATTAAGTGTTGTCAGGAGTCGGATAGGTATTGCACCAGCCGTTCGATGCCCGCACGTTCGATAGTTGCCCCGAAGCGTTCCCCGGGTCTGCCTTCGGCCGCATACCAATCGATGACCGCCTCGACGACCTTGAACAAGTGGGTTTCGTCTTGGACTTGGATGGGAAGTAAATCGGCCCAGCGGGGATGCTTGCCCATCTTTCCCCCGACGAACACCGCGAAACCCGCGGCCTTGCCCTGGACGCCCAAATCGTTCTCCTTCGGTTTCGTGCAACCATTTGGGCATCCGGCAATGCCGATCTTGAATTTATGCGGCAGCCCATTGCGCGCTCCGACGCGTGCATGCAGCCTCTGCGCCAAGCCTTGCGAATCGATCAAGCCGTATACGCAATACGATCCGGGGCAAGCTGTGATGCCGCGCACGCATTTTCCCGCGGCGGCAAGCCTCAAACCGGCCGCTTCCAATGCGGCGCGAAGCGGGGCGAGATTCTCCAATGAGACGTGCGGAATTTCCACTCCCTGCCGCGTTGTCAGATGCAGTGAGCCGTCGCCAAAACGTCGGGCTAAATCGGCGATGGCCTGAAATTGACTTGCCTCCAAGCGCCCGCCGATTACGCTCAAACGCACGCTGAATCGCTCTTTGCCTTTTTCAGCCATCATCGCTTGGGCCTTGAGCGATCGCAACTCCTCGGGTGAAATAGTCTTCATTAATGCTCCATCTTGCGAGTGAGTTCTACAACATCGCCAACCAGGATCACTGCCGGGGGATGTATTGAACGCGTTGACAGCGTCTCCGCAACCGTCCCCAGCGTGCAAAAAGCGATTTCCTGGTCCGGCCACGAGCATCGGCGCACTATGGCCGCCGGGGTCATTGGCGATTTTCCTTCTTTTATCAGAGCCGCACTCCAGCGGGCCGCGCTGCTTACGCCCATGTAAAAAACCAACGTTCCGGGAAACCGGGCTAAGGCCGCATAGTCAAGCCCGGGAGCAGACTTGTCCGCCCGCTCGTGGCCGGTGACCAAGGCCACTGCCGACGATTTCCAGCCGTGCGTGATTGGAATCTCCGCATATCCGGCGGCGGCTAATCCGGCAGTTACACCGGGAACGACCTCCAGCGATATCGCGGCCTCATTGAGTGCGGCTATCTCTTCGGCAAAGCGTCCGAACACGGCCGGATCGCCGTTCTTGAGTCGGACTACTGTCTTTCCCCCCTGTGCTTCCGCGACCATTTTTTTAATGGCCGACTCTGCGGACATCCCCCTGCCGCGTCCGTGATGACCCAAGGGAATCCGTTCTGCTGACTTGGGGGCATAGTCCAAAATTTTCTCGTTGACGAGGTAGTCGAAAAGAACAACCTCGGCCTGTTGGAGACACTCTACGCCACGCAATGTAATCAATCGCGGATCGCCGGGCCCGGCCCCCACCAAATACACTTTGCCGGAGCAAGTATTGCTTTTCATAGCCCTAGCCCCAGATACCCGCCCTTGGCATCGCTTTCAGCCTGAAGGTTCTCAAGCCGCTCGACGGTCTTGTCTAGATCTCCAGCCGCGATGAAGCGATCGAATTCAACTTTCACGGCCCGGCGGACCGACTCCGCAAACCACTTCACCACCGAGTCAACCAGCCAATCGCAGGCATCGCCCGCCAGTGCCACGTCCAAGTCGCACTCGATCGTGTTCATGTCTTTCTCGTCGGTCAACACCACTCCATCGAAGCGGAAATTCAGCATCCCAATCTGCTCGTGATTGGTCAGATGGAAAACGCACTTGCCGCCGTGCAAATAGTAGGCGTTGTGGATGCCGTGTTTTTGTGCCGCCTCGCGCAGTCTTCGATACAAATCCGCCTCCTTGCGTGAGGCATCCACGGGGGGGGTGAAACTGGCAACAGAGCGCAGAGGCAGGCAATCGAAACTAATCTCTACCCAACGAGTCATATATCCTCCCGCCTTTAATGGCTCACCCGGCCTTGTTTTGTTAAATAATGGGCTTATTTCGGACGATTCAGTGTAATAATGAATTATTCATCACTATGTTTATCATAATACTTATTGACAATTAAGTCAAGTTCGTTATAATCAGTTACAACGTGTCTGACAATCCCAGTAAAGGATGGAGTAGCGGTCGATGAGTTGCGCAATTACAAGGTGGCCGGTTCCAGATGCTGTCGAGCGATTTTCCGCTGGACACGGGCGGCCTGAACAAGCCGTTTTTGCAGTGCGGATTCCCTCCCCGGAGCAGATTGAAATGATTGAGTGTCAAAATGTGCTCTTGGAGGGCGCCACTGCGGAAGAGGTCCTTGCCTGGGCGGTTGAGACCTACTATCCCCGCTTTTCGATGGCCACCGCGCTCGGGCCGGAAGGCTGTGTGATTATTTCCATGCTCGCTAAGATTGAGCCTCGCGTGTATGTATTCAATCTGGACACGGGTTACCAGTTTCGCGAGACGCTCGAACTGCGCCAGCGCATCGCGGAGCGATACGGCGTTATTGTAAACCTGCAAAGGCCCGATCTCAGCGCGGAGGCCTACGAGGACGTTCATGGCGGGCCGGTATACAAAACCGATCCTGACAGGTGCTGCCTCGATCGAAAAGTTCGCGTTCTCGAGCGGGTGGCAAAAAATTTCGACGCCTGGGCTACAGGCATTCGCCGCGACCAAAGCCCAACCCGGGTCAATACCCCAATTGTGAAATGGGATAAAAAATTCGGCCTTGTCAAGATCAGCCCCTTGGCAACCTGGACCAAGAATGACGTATGGCGAAGGATCCTTGAGGAGAACATACCCTACAATCCATTGCATGACCAAGGGTATGCCAGCATCGGCTGCCGGCCTTGCACGCGTGCGGTCTCGTCGGGCGAGGATGAACGCGCCGGACGTTGGACGGGCACGGCAAAAACCGAATGCGGATTGCACACCTCGCATGAATAAGTCTTGTCTACCGCAAACTTTTTTAATCCTGGCTTTTTTCGCCGGGAATTTTGAAATCGATTATATAGGGCGTTCCATTACGATCCCCCAGTGGTAAGGCGGCAAGTCAATCTGCTCGATAAACCGAAATCCGATCGCCTCGCCCCATTCTCGGCACTGTTCGGGTCGCGGGCGAATATCCATCGACGGGCCGCGCGGTGTGGCAGGATCGTAATTCCAATGCATAAGACCTAGTTTCCCGCCCGGCATTAGCACGCGCAATGCTTCACGCAAGAACACTCCCGGGCATTCGGCATGCAAAATGTTAAACAGCATGACGTAACCGGCGATTTTATCCGGCAATCCGGTTCCTGAGGTAATAAAGTCACGCAAATAAGTACGCACGTTTTGCAGCCCTAGCGCTTCTGCTTTCGATTTTGTCGCGGCGACCATTTCCGCATCAATATCAAGGGCATGAATCGTTCCGGTAGTGATTTGTGCGGCCGGAATGGTGAATGTGCCATATCCACACCCAAAGTCAACCGCATCACCCGACGCGGACAACCCCAGCTTATGCAAAACCTCTTCGGGCGTAAAAAAATTAACCCACACGCTTTCTTCAGGCATGCCACTTTCACGAATTTTCATATTGGACGTTCTGCATAATAAAAAGCCCCATCGGTTGGGGCAGGGAAACCGACGGGGCAGAGATGGGGCTTGTTAGCCCATACCATACATTCTGCATGGGATTTTTGTGCTGTCAAGCGTCCGTTTTTATTTCAGGGTGGAATTTGTGTAGAGTTATACGCATAAAAGGGTGCAAAAGCCCGCCTATTGACACTATTTCTTGCCCAAACTAGACTAAAGGCATTGCTGGAAAAACAGCTTAAAAACAAGTATTTTTCCATGCGCGGGAGTAACTCAGTGGTAGAGTGCTAGCTTCCCAAACACTCATAACGACTTTGTAACTCCCTATTCTGTAATACGTTATGCGGACATAAGCGAAAAATGCAGTGATACTGTGCAGTGATTGGCCCTACAAGCTATCCTTTTTTGGAGGGTCTATCAATGCGTGTCCCGCAACCGTTCTACCGTTCGCAAACATCGTCATGGTACCTACAACTTGGCAAAAAACAAATCAATCTTGGCAAAGACGAAACCCTAGCATGGCGTAAATACCATGAAATAATGGCGGGGTTGCGTGATGTAGCCGCCGACGATTCTTGTGTATTCATCATAGATGAATTTCTTGAATGGACTAAAAACCATCGAGAGGCATCAACTTATAATTGGTATTTCGGTCTATTACAATCTTTCGCCGAAACTATCGGCAACTTAAAAGTCAGTGAATTAAAACCTTATCACGTTACCCGTTGGCAATCCGGGCACCATGCTATCCGTTGCGTGCAACGGGCGTTTAATTGGGCGGTGAGACAAGGACATATCGAACGGTCGCCGGTTGCCAACATGGAAAAACCTACTCTTATACCGCGTGATACCATTATAACACCTGAACAATTTACGCTGTTATTTAATAAAATAAAAGATCAGGAATTTCGGGATTTTGTGACTGTACTTTGGGAAACCGGATGTAGGCCAAAGGAAGTCCGCATAGTGGAAGCAAAGCATATCGTCAATAAAACATGGTTTTTTGAAATCAAAAAATCGAAAGGGAAACGCAAACATCGGATTGTCCATTTAACGCCTAATGCTCTTGCGATAACTCAGCGTCTAATGCAACTACATCCTAGTGGGCCATTATTCCGAAACACGAAATCTAATCCTTGGACAAAAAATGCTATCGGGTTGCGGTTCGATAATTTAAGTGACAAATTAGGCTTCCCCGTGACCGCTTACGTTTTTCGTCACTCATGGGCTACGCTTGCATTAAAACGAGGTGTTGACCCCGTAACGGTCGCTACGCTCATGGGCCACTCTGACACCCGGATGCTGGAAAGGGTCTATCAACATCTAGGCAAGGACGATGCACACTTACAAACTGGTTTGCTTCGTGCTACAGGTGTAAATGTCTCAGTCCCGTTGGTGCCCGAAAGTTTTCAAGGTCAGTAGGACGAAAGCGAATCACACCCCGACCCTTTCCAATCCGTTGACATTTTAACCGCCCCGCCCGTACAAGATCATAAATTGTACGGGCTGATATATTTAATTTCTGTGCCACCTCTTTGACTGTCAGTATGTCTGTACTCTGGCACGCCTGTAGGCAAGTTGCGATATACTTTCTAGCATCGTGAATCGTGCTAATATCTCTGACAACTAATTCAGGCAAGCCAAGTTTACCGGCCTTTAAACTAATCTGTTCCATCATGTATTGAACCGTTTCCCACGGGCAATCAAGATTGAACCAAATAGCGTCTATTGCGTCGATTTCGCGTAGCTGTTTGAGTAGATAATTTTTAAAGGTTTTCATAACTATAATTATCCTCTTCACTTTTAGCCGGAAAGAGTAAACCAACTACGTAAGAAAGCATATTCGCACTAACCGCACTATGACCGGCTTCCTTGAGGTCGGCAGTCAGTACAGCAATGATCTTGGCTTTCGTTTTTTCATCGTCGATCAACTGATGCCTATTATAACCACCGGATTTGTCAGCCTTACGTTTTGCTTCGATATCACTCAAGAATTTTATGGTTTGTTCTGCCCTCTCGGCTTCTAACGTAACGATCATTTTCCGCACTTGTGAAATATCGTCACTTTTTGATATTATGTCTGTATAAATTTCGGGCATGGCGTCCTGGATGGCATAATGAACTTCTAACCATCCGGGGAAACGGTCAAACAATAAATCCCCAATCATCATGTCAGTCTTTAGCGAGATTGCACCATACATGGTCATAGCATCGCTTTTCAACAGAACTGCCCCATTCCGTTGCTCGGATTGTTCTTCGATTTTGTCAATTTTAGCAATGACTAATAATGAAGCGTTTTTGGCCGAATCCGTAGCATCGGGATTATTCAGTAACTTTTCATGGTTCAATACCGCGAGTGCCTTATTTTCTGACTGGTATTGAAAGAGCAATTCGTCAAAGCGTTTTTGCGTGTTTTCATCGTTGAATTTGAATGACATTTTCATTTTCCTTAATAGGTTCGGGTGTATGTGTAGGTTCAGGGTTAAGTTTCTCCGCCAATACTACAAGTATGGCTTTTTGCCAGTCCTGTAAATCGTTACGTTGCGTTTTGGCATCATTCGGAATAATTTGACAATCGCTTTCCATGACATATCCTTTAATAGAGAAAGGACTTCTCTATTATCTTGAGCAAAACTTTTCTACTTGTGAGCAAACACCATGAATCTCTATGAAATACTTATCCCGATAAATGATAACGAGGGTGTCCCCTTTTCCGATGAACATAACGAGCAGTTTTATGACTATGTAATCGACCTTGCAGGCGGGCTGTCTATATGGCCTGAATTACCTGAACTCAAAATGGTGCCGTTACGCATTGCTTGCGATAACGAGACATTCGAGCAAATAGTGCCAAGAGCACGCAACGATTTCCGGCAATTGTCCATTATGTCTCGCGTTGTATCTAATGAAGTACATTTTTTGTAATAGCTGAGCAAAACTTTCTACTTGGAGCAAACAACCATGAAGACTCAATTATCACACAAAACCGTTGTGCGTTTGATTAAATACTGGCAATTAAAAATGCTAGGAAAAATTTATGGCGATTCTATTATCGGTATGCCCAACGTGAAAAATTTCGATTCTACTTATCGTGACTTTGTAACTAACCATAGTCTGGAAATTCACGATTATCCTCTCGATTTAATCGCCAAGCAATTAAATCAGGAAGGATTCCGCACGGCTACAAACCGTCCTTGGACACGAAAAACAGTTGCACGTGAATTTAACGATTTCATGTTACTCGGACTAACTGTAAATCACCCATTAAAAGGCAATGGTTGTTTTCGGCATAAGTAGTCTTTGCTCTGGGGATGATTTCGGCAACGGAAATCGCCACATAAATCATCCCCTCTTTGCATTTGGGTGTCGGTATAGTTCCCGATGCCCACTCTCCGCGTCCTTGGCTTGTAGTCGGGGACGCCTTTTTATTTAACGGACCTCATTATAAATTAGTGCTTGCTGGGCTTGTGATAGATCGGGTTTACATTTTCTGATTTCGTCCAAAAGATCGGAAGTGTAATTCGATTTCAATTGTCTTGCCCTCCCTTTAAGTTCTGAGAGTTTTTCAGAACCTAAAAGTTTTTCACTTATACTCTGATACTTTTTCATTGCTGTATACTCTGTAAATAGGTTGATAAAATAGACCGCCAATCCTTGCCCGGAAAAGCAACATACATGGCAGCATTGTGGAGGTTATTAAAATCATCTTTAAAATGGCCAAGACCAAGATTACATATATGACAGAGTAAACCTCTTATTTCACCTGTTTCGTGGTTATGGTCAACATGACAATTATGTTTCCCTTCCATTGATTTACCACAAATTAGGCAGAGTCCGTTCTGTTGACGAAATATTTCTTGGTGTTCTTCTAATGTAATATCGTATGCT
>JBEKSO010000128.1:0-9676 GCA_049516935.1 Thermoguttaceae bacterium | reverse complement strand
AGCGTACTCTACGGTTTCGATTCTGCGACACCCGACATTTATAGCGGCACCAACTTGGGGGGGTATGAGCTGCAATCACTCAATATATCCCTGGGAGGCTATACTACGACTTTGACCAACCCGGGCTATCCGAGTGGCGTCATTCTGGTTGGCGACAACAACTCTCTCGATTCCTATGGCGTCGTGTTTGTCAATGGCGGGCCCATTTTTAGCGGCTTGATCAATGGATGGCAGCTTCAAAGTGGCGACTTTTCGATCTCTAGCGGGAACACGACCGCATGGAGCAACGACTCGCTGATCCTTTCGACATCGCTCTTGAACAGCTTGCCATATAGCAGCCTGTCACTCACTTTCGTCGGTGCTCCCGACACGGTCCGACATCCCGGTCAATTTGGCGGACAGTTTACCACGACGCCATTTTCAATTACGGTCGTCCCCGAACCCTCCACGTTTGTACTCCTCGGTGCTGGTACTCTCAGCCTATTCGCCTATGTTTGGCGGCGGCGTAACCTGGCGGCATAGGGCATCGAAGATAATCGACAGACATGATAAACGGGCCGTACGCGCGGGCGGCCCGTTTTGTTTGGATTGCGGATTTTTATTTCATGGCAATCATTGCCTTCGGCGAGTTTAACGATTTGGTTGGCGGTTCTGGTCGGGGCGAATAGGTAAATTGCGCAATGTCTTTTGGATTTAAGCATTTTTTTCACAAAGTTGACTTGGGGGGGACGATGAATCCAAGGAATATACTTATTTATCTAGGCAATAGATTTCATCCAGATCGATTATGCCCCTCGATAGCCTCATCGCCCGCCAGCGATCGGTTTTTAGCCTTAGGCGCCATGGTTCCGGCGTATATTGCATTACCGTGCTGCCGGCTCGGGCAGATTGCATGCATGTGGTTTTACTGGTTGTTGCCTCGTTGCTGGGCATAACATCAGATGCTTGGGCGCAGCAGCCAGAGTGGGTTGCCGAGGGGCAAAACAGCGTCGTGTTTGGTCCAGTGTTCAATGGATCTTATGAGAGCCCGGCCGTTCAGTACCAGCAACCTGGCGTAGTGACTGCGCAGTACTCCAGTTCTCAGCCCGAAGCGGTTCCCATGCCAATCCCAGGGCCGCAGGCGGCGCCGGTTTCTCCATCCACCGAGGCTTTGCCGATGACGGAGCGCGTGCCGGAGATGCCATGCGATTTATCGGTCGTTTCGCCTGCCGCTGCCGAGCGTTGCTGGGACGTCGGCGGCTTGGTGCGGGGCTACTTTCGGGACGATCAGCGCATCCAGTGGACTGGGATGGAAGAATCTTTCGGCGCCGAGGGCGTGATTGCCCCGATGTTTCGCCAGCAGTTGGGCAATTGGGAAACAAAGGTCGAGGGCGAGTTTTATCTTAACCAGCCGTTCGATCAAAACTATCTTGACGATTCGCCCGAGCGGCATTCCTACCTTGCCAATTTCCGTGTCAACACTTTCGAGATCTCGAAGCTGCTGATTTCTTGCCGCCGCGACGACTTCAGCGTCACAATAGGGAAAATGGAGACGCCGTTCGGCAGGTACTATTTCCCCTTGTACAGCAACGCGCGAATCGACGCGCCTTTCATCCGCACTGAATCGATTTTGTGGCGTGAGACTGGACTCAACCTCCACTGGCAGCCAGGTATTTTTGTCGGCGACGTGGCGGTTACAAACGGTTCGGAGGACCTAGACAGCAATTCATCGAAGGCTCTGATTTCGCGCCTGGGACTGCAAAACGACTACTCGGCGGTGGGAATTTCGGTCAAGTGGCAAGATGGAATCGGGTCCGACGAGCAGAAGGAATTTAAAAACCACGTAGGCGCCGACGCCATGGTTCGATTCGGCCAGTTCCAGCTTTCCGGCGAATGCATTTACGACGAGTTTGGTTTCCGCCGGCCGGGTTTCGATCCCGACGACATCACCTGGTACCACAGCATCTACTACCGCGATATGAATAACGCACTGAACGTGCCTTGTACAGGCGTAGGATATTACGTGGACCTGGGCTACAAAGGCGATTACTGGAATATCGATCTGAATTACGGCGAGTTTTATCCGAGTCCCATCGGCGACCCCCAACACGATGAGATAAACCGCCGGGGAATAGTGAAAGTCGCCTATAGTATCACACCGATTTTAAAACCTTATTGCGCAGTGCTGGTCGAGAACTCGGGCTTTATCGCCCAGGAAGACCGGCCGCGCAAAGGCTTGATGGTTCTCAGCGGTTTGCAGTACGTGTTTTGAGGGTTAGGAGCCTATCCCCAATAACTGCAAGAGATTAAAAACTACCGATGCAAGGCCATTCAGCCCTCACCCTAGCCCTCTCCCAAGGGGAGAGGGGACTTGTGGGATTAGCGTTAGGCCTTCGCACCCAGGAGCCAGGCGAGGACGCCTTTTTGGGCGTGCAGGCGGTTGGCGGCCTGCTGGACCACGACGCTTTGCGGGCCGTCGATCACGTCGTCGGTGACTTCCTCGCCGCGATGAGCGGGCAGGCAGTGCATGAAGAATGCGCCTTTTTGTGCGCGGGACATGAGTTCGGCGTTTACCTGGTAGGGGGCGAAATCCTTGCGGCGGTCTTCTTTTTGGCTTTCCTGGCCCATGCTCGCCCAGACGTCGGTGTAAATGGCCACGGCGTCGCGGACCGCTTCGACCGGGTCGGTGGTGACGATTAAATCGAGTTGCGGCACCTGGCGTTGGATCCAGGCGATTTCTTTTTCCGTGAATTGGTAACGGGGCGGGGTGGCCATGACCATTTTCATGCCTAATTTTCCGCAGCCCAGGGCCAGGCTGCGGGCGACGTTGTTGGCGTCGCCCACCCAGGCCAGTGTGTGGCCTTCGGGTTTGCCCACCAATTCGCGGATGGTATACAAGTCGGCCAGCGCCTGGCAGGGGTGGCTGAAATCGGTCAGCCCGTTGATGACCGAACAGGTGCAGTGGTTGGCCAATTCGACGGCCGTTTGATGCCGGTTTGCGCGGACCACGACCACGTCGACGTATTCGCTTAAGACGCGGGCGAAATCGGCCAGGCTTTCGCGTTTGCCGAAGCCGGTGTCGGAGCCCAGGAACATGGAGTTGCCGCCGAGGTGGATCATGGCCGCCTCGAAACTCACCCGGGTGCGGAGCGACGGCTTTTCGAACAACAGGGCCATTACGCGGCCGGGCAAAAGCGGCTCGCGAAGACCCGCCTCGAACTTGGTTTTCAAGTCCTCGGTAATGGAAAAGACGCGTTCCAGTTCGGCCGCGTTCAGTTCGGCCATGGTGATGAAGTTTCGCATATATTCGAGTTCACGGTTTACAGTGCACGGTTCTCGGTTTACAGTTGTCCGTTTTCGGTTATCAGTTTGCGGTCCTGATCGCGAAACCGCAAGCGGTTTCATTATTCATCTCTCATCCCTTATCTCTCATCCCTCATCTTTCATCCCTCATCTTTCATCCCTCATCTTTCATCCCTCATCTTTCATCCCTCATCTCTCATCCCTCATCTCTCATCCCTCATCTCTCATCCCTCATCTCTCATCCCTCATCTCTCATCCCTCATCTTTCATCCCTCATCTTTCATCCCTCATCTTTCATCCCTCATCTTTCATCCCTTATCTTTCATCCCTTATCCTTTCCCTTCACTGAATCGGCAAGTTGTTTTTCGCCTGGCGCATGAGTACATCGGCGAGGATATCGCAACCTTCGTGGGCTTGCTGTTCGGCAAGGGTCATGGCCGGCAGCAGTCGGATGACCGTGCCATGGGTGCAATTGATCAACAGTTTTCGTTCCAGGCAGGCTTTTACCGTGGCTGCGCCTTCGATGGCAAGTTCCATGCCGACCATCACGCCCTGGACGCGGACCTCGCGGATCAGATCGCACTTTTGGCGGAGATCTTCCAATCGCGAGCGGAACAGATCGCCGAGGATTTTTGCCCGTTCCAGGAGCTTTTCTTGCTCGATCATTTCGATGGCGGCCAGCCCTGCGCGGGCGGCGATGGGATTACCGCCGAATGTGCAGGCATGCATGCCGGGGCGCAGGCTTTTGGCGATCTCGGCGGTGGTGAGCATGGCCGCCCCGGCGATTCCGCCGCATAGGGCCTTCGAGAGGGTCATTACGTCGGGAGTAACGCCGAAATGCTGATAAGCGAACCACTCGCCCGTGCGTCCGAAGCCGGATTGCACTTCGTCGAAGATCAACAACAGGCCGTGCCGGTCGGCCAGTCTGCGCAGGCCGGCCAGGAAACCGTTGGGCGGGATTCGTATGCCGCCTTCGCCCTGGATGGGTTCGATCATCAGCGCGGCGGTTTCGTCGTCGATGAGTTTTGCCACGGCGTCCAGATCGCCGAACGGTGCGTAGACAAAGCCGGCCATCAAGGGACCCAGGCCTTCGTGATACTTGGGCTGGGCAGTAGCCGAGGTGGATCCCATAGTGCGGCCGTGAAATCCGCCCTCGAAGGTGATGATTTTGTATCGCGGTTTGGTCGAATGCAGGCGGGTGAGCTTGATGGCGGCTTCGTTGGCCTCGGTGCCGGAGTTGCAAAAGAAGGCCTGACCGCCAAAACTCCGCTCGCTTAAGGCCTTGGCCCAAAGCCCTTGCAGATCGGTGTACCAGGTGTTGGGAACGTGCATCAGCTTGCCTAGCTGATCGCGGACCGCCTCGACCACCGGCGCCGGACAATGGCCCAGCATATTGCATCCCCAGCCGGGAAACAGGTCCAAGTAGCGGTTGCCCTCGCTATCCCAGACATAGGAGCCTTCGCCGCGGACCAGGGACACGGGAAAACGGCCATAATTGGGAATAACGTATCGCTGGAACAGGTCGATTGTTTCCTTGGAACTCAATGGTTTATCGGCGGACACGGAATAACTCCTAAACTAGTGGGCGGTGGGCGGTGGGCAGTATGTAGTGGTGCGAAAGCGCAAGCGTTTTCTAATCTTCATCATTATTATTCATGCTTTGACATTTTTTTCGTTATTTGGGTTCATGACGCGGCGATGATGCCGGTACTCGCGCTCGCCGACCAACCTTCGGTCGGTGCCCGCTCGCGGCTAAACAAAACAATCACTGTCCACTGCACACTGCACACTGTCCACTTTTATTCTTTTACGATTTGCGTTCCAACACCTTTTGTGGTATAGACTTCCAACAGCAGCGAATGGCGCAGGCGGCCGTCGATGATATGGACTTTACGGACTCCGCGTTCCAAGGTTTGCAGGCAGGCCTCGACCTTGGGAATCATGCCGGAGTCGATGGTTTTATTGGCGATCAGTTCCCGGGCTTCCTTGATGTTGAGTGAGTGGATAAGGGAGTCGGAGTCGGATTTATCGCGGCGGACGCCGTTGACATCGCTGAGATAAACTAATTTTTCGGCCTCCACGGCTTGGGCCACGGCCGTGGCGGCGGTATCGGCGTTGACGTTCAGTTTCTGCCGTTCCTTGGTCATGCACATGGAAGGGATCACGGGCACAATGCCTGCGCGGCAGAGGTTTTCGATGGTTGCCCGATCGACGCGGGTAACGTTGCCCACGAAGCCCAGATCGATGGGATTGCCGTTTTCGCCGGGCAGTTCGATGCGTTCGCCGCGGAGCACATTGGTGGTTTTGAAGTTTAGGGCCTGGGCCAGGCCGCCGAGTTCATTGATCCGCCGGGCGAGTTCTTCGTTGATTTCGCAGGCCAGCACGCGTTCAACAATATCCAAGGTGGCTTGGTCGGTATAACGGCGGCCTTGGACGAACTGGGGTTGCAATCCGGCCTCGGCCATCGCCCGGCTGATGGCGGCACCGCCGCCATGGACCAATACGGGGCGCATGCCGACGGTTTCCATGAACACGATGTCTAGGAGCAGATGTATGATGGCCCGATCGTCTTCCATGACGCTGCCACCCAGCTTGATGACCGTGATTTTGCCACGGAACTGGCGAATCCATTGGAGCGCTTCGATGAGCACGTCGGCTTTTTGGATGGCTTCTTCCAACGGGGTATTCCTGGGGCAATTGTGTAATTAGCGTGAAGGTAGGTAAAAGGGAAACCCCGGGCAGGAATAGCCGCACCGGGGGAAACCCCACATTTTAATCTTGTTGCCTAGAGTGTCAACGGCAAAGAAACGGCAATTTCTTGATATTTGCCCGGCAAATGAACCATTAAAAGTAGTGGGGTTGATTGCTAGTCTCCCCAATAAAGGCAGGTTGGCAACCTGCCCCACAGATCATTGCCTTGGCAAAGATCAATAGCGAATTAACGGAGAGTCAACTCGCCAGAAAAGGAAAGTGAGGGTAAACTATTTCCAAGGAGAAAACTCAGTGAATACCACGTACCTGCTTCCCTGTTCTTGCGGCCGAAAAATAGCGGTTCAGTTGCGTCAGGCCGGTGAAACAGTAAAATGCGAATGTGGTAACTCTATAGATGTACCTACTTTGTCTAATATAAAGAAACTGGAACGGTTCCAATCTCCGGCGGAGCCCAAAACAGTCCAATCCTATTGGACCTTTGAACATGGCTTAATATTCGCCGGGGGGTTGGTTATTCTTGTCGCGATTGGCCTTGGCGGATGGCTGTATTGGTCAGGACCTGCCGATCCCTATGCCAATTTTACTCCAGAGCAGATGATACAAGGCGCCGCTACTCGCACTCCAATACAAAGTTTGCGCCTGTGGCAGGCGCTGGTAAGAGGCGGACTCGAACACCACAAACGGTGGGCTGAAGTAATCTTTACCGACATCCAGGCCCAATATCAAGTTTATTGGTGGATATTGGGTGTGGTTGTTGGGATCGGCGTTGCGTTGGTTGCGGCAGGAATAATCGTACTGAACTTGAAAAAGAGAAAACCAGGGGGAGCGGCGAGGGTATAGAGTCCTTGTGTTGGTGTTTTAACGCATTTTGCTTTTATATTTTTTACTGCAAATTGGTAATTGCAAATTTCAAATTGCAAATTGGACAAACATAGACATTATCTGGGATGTGTCACTTTATTTCGTGCTTTGTATTTTCAACTGAAAACTGATTACTGAAAACAGAAAACAACTTCATGAAAGCCAAATTCAACACCCGCGACGCGCAAACGTTAAAACGGCTCAAGGAACTGGCCGACACGGCGGCCGCGGCGGCGGCCAAGCGCCGCGATCCGTTCGTGGACGTTCCCGCCCGCTCGCTGTCGAACGTCCGATACAACAAGACCAAGCGGTTTATCGAGATGGGCCGAAACTCCAACCGCAGGCAGCTTTTCAACCTTTCCCAGGCAAAAAGCTACATGCAGACCATGCTCGTGGCCAGCGGCGCAACGCAACTGATCGAACAAGGCAAGAGCACCAGCATCCGTGGTTTGTATTATTTGCTGAAGCATACTATCGATGGGGCCAAGGAAGAGACTTTCGCCGACCAGTCGGAGTGCGACCCGGTAATCGAGGACGTGGAGGTTCTGCTTAACGCCCTGCGCGAGGAGTTGCATCTATACGCCCAAAAACGCGGAGATATGGTGGGCGATATAACGCTGGTCGACAATGGCGATGAAATCGACTGTGCGCGCATGGGATCGGGCGGATACGGCATCCCCTCGATTGTCGAGCCGGAGGTGATCCAATTCAAAAAGTGCTCGGCCAAGTTCATCCTGCACGTCGAAAAAGACACAGTCTGGCAGCGGTTCAACGAAGATAAATTCTGGCGGAAGCACAACTGCATTCTGACCCACGGGGCGGGCCAGCCGCCGCGCGGGGTGCGGCGGATGCTGTACCGGCTGCACAACGAGCTGAAACTGCCCGTGTATTGCCTTTTGGACAACGATCCCTGGGGATATTACATCTACAGCGTAATCAAGCAGGGCTCGATCAACCTGGCCTACGAATCGCAGCGGATGGCCATTCCCGAGGCCAAATTTCTCGGCCTGCGGTCGAAGGACTTTAAAGAATGCGGACTTTCTGAAAGTGTAACAATCTCGTTGAACGACACCGATCGCAAACGGGCCAGGCAGATCGCCAACTACCCCTGGTTCGCTCATAAAAAAGCGTGGCAGAAAGAGATCGAGCGGTTGTTGGAAAACGGCTTCAAGCTGGAAGTCGAGGCCCTGATCTCGAAAGACATCAGCTACGTAACCGAACAGTACACGCCCGCGCGGCTGAAGGCCGGGGATTGGCTGGATTGAGTGAGGGAATTGCAAATTGAAAATTGCAAAATGCAAATTTCAAATTGTAAAGACATAAAGCCGCGACCGGCAGAAATGAAATAATTTCACTATGCATGCTAAACAAGTGTAGTGAGACGGCAAGCATGCGGGGGGCTATTACTTTTATGCGGAAGCTATCGTTTTGTCGGTGTATCGCGAAACCGCAAACGGTTCGACTAATCCCTAGCCCCCTAATTGCTAGCCCCCTTATCACACTGTAAGCACGATTTTGCCGGTGAGGGTGCCGGCGTGGCGCAGGGTGTTTTCTTCTTGGAGGCGGTGGGCGGCGGCGGCTTGGGCCAGGGGCATGGTCTTGCCGATGATCGGGTGGAGTCGGCCGCGGGCCATCCAGCGGTTGATTTCCGCGGCGCACTTGCGTTGCTCCTCGGGCGGGGCGTTGAACATGGCGAATCCGTGCAGCGAGCAGTCTTTGACATAAAACGGGCCTACCGGCAGTGGCGGGCGGGAATCGCGGCCGGCCATGACGATGATCCGCCCGCGCATGGCCATGTGCTCGACGGCCAGATCGAGATCTTGTTCTCGCAGGGTTTCCCACCACAGGTCGATGGGTCCGAATTTGGCAAGCGCGTCTTCGACGTCGCCGGTCTTATAATTGATGGCCACGTTGGCGCCGATTTGGCGGCAGAGTTGCACTTTTTCCTCGCTGCCGGCGGTGGTGAGGACTTTAGCGCCGACCGCCCGGGCCATTTGAACCACGGCCGATCCCACGCCGCCGGCGCCGCCGTTGATAAACACTTTTTCGCCCATCTTCAGATTAGCGATGCGGAAGCAGCCCAGATGCGCGGTGATGCCGGTCAGGGCCATGGCCGCGGCATTGGCGTCGGAAACTTCTTCGGGGGTGGGATAGAGCCAGCATTCATCCACGGCGGCGAATTCGGAAAAAGCGCCTTGCCGGCCGAGCAAGCCTTGATTGCTGCCCCACACCCGATCGCCGGGCTTGTATTTGCTTACATCGGGTCCCACCGCGTCGACAACGCCCGCCAGATCGCAGCCGATGACAAACGGCTTGGGTAAATCCATGGGATACAATCCCGCGCGAATGTATGTATCGACCGGATTGACTGCGACGGCCTTCACCTTTACCAGCACCTGTGCCGCGACCGGTTTCGGCTTGGGCAAGCTGCCGAAAGTAATATTCTCGGGCGGACCGGGTTTTTCGATATAGGCGGCTTTCATTTTAGGCCTCCTGACGGTGAACAGAGTTGCGCGGGCGCGATTAGAATTGTAATTTTAGGATGTACACAACATTATTGACAAGTCGGTTTGGCATATACTTGTTGATTTTCTAGATAATATATGGCAATTAGGGGGGAAAGACGAGCCCCTTATACGATTTCCAGCGATTGGCGTATTTGAGCCACCCAAAAGTACCCTTATTAATGATACCTTAACTGGCTCAATCCGGCGTCTAATCGACTAGAGGGGATCGCCCGTTTCAACGCAGAGTGTGAGAATAAGATGGTCCGGCGGAATATTGACCAGCGGGATTCCATATAAAAACATAGGAATTTTCC
>JBEKSO010000127.1:0-9676 GCA_049516935.1 Thermoguttaceae bacterium | reverse complement strand
CAGAGTGGTCGAGCAGCAAGCGGCCGTCGAGGTATAATAGGCTGTTTGGCTGCAACAAATCTTATTGCAAAATGCAAATTGCAAATTGCAAATTTTCAATTGAACAGGAGTGAAATGCAGTCATGATCGCCAAACTTTAATCTTTATTTTGTTCAATTTGCAATTTGAAATTTGCAATTGCTCAATTTGCAATATAAAAAAATGTGCAAAACGCACTCAAATTCAAACAAAGATTCTGAGGCCCGAACTCCTATTCCACTCCCGTGCTCGGATATATCGTGACCGGCGATTGCGGATATTCGGCCGCATACCGACCGGCTGGAATCGGAGCCTCCTCGTAGACCGGCGGCAATCGTCGCACGCCCGGATATTGTCCTCCATCTTGTAATCCGTTGTCATTAAATAAATAGCCCGGCACCGGCGCCAGTGGCACAAACAGCGGAGACGATTCGGCGCCGGCCGGTTCGGTTTTTACCGCTCCGGCCTGGTCCGAAAAAACCGTGGCCGGTCCTCGTGTTTCGGCCGATGGCGTCAAAGCGGGATTGTCGCCTGGTATGGATGCGATCACTTCGTCCGCTTTTGCGGGTTGTGGAGCCGTCGCCGCCTCCGCGCCGCTCGACTCCTCCGCCAAATGGGCCGACGATCCGACCATCTCCCAAACGATCGGATACCGCTCAATGTTAAATCCGATTGAAAACGCAATTACGGCCGCCGCCACTATGGCCGGCAGTGTTTTCGGCATCGCTTGGTTCCCTTGGTTACTCTGGCATCTGCTCGCACCAAACCATACACCATGCCAAGACCAAGGCAAGTAAAATAGGGGCTTCAGTCAAACTTGAAGTCCCATGCCCACACGACAAAAAGACCTGCGCAAACTTGAACGAAAATATGGTGAAGCGTGGACGGTGGACAGTGGGCGGTGGACGGTGGATGATGGACAGTGGGCGGAGAGGGGTGGGCAGTTTACTGCCCACTATGTAAAAAAAGAATTTAATTTTTTATTTGCAGTGTGCGAGCTAAAACGGCAATTCGCGCAACTCATTACTGTTGTTCAATTTGCAATTTGCAATTTGCATTTTACAATTTGCATTAAAAAACATCCTTGCAAAATTCGCCCAATAATCGATACAAATACTTTTTCCATATCTACACCGCCGACCGCACCTTTGCCGGCCCGCGCTGTTTCAGGGCTTCTTCTATTGCTGCAAGCTGTTTATCCGAAAGTTCCCAACCCGAGCCGCCGGCGTTTTCGCGAATCTGCTCCGGCCGCCGCGCCCCGCACACCGCCGCGGTTATGCCCGGCCGGCGCAATATCCAGTTGATCGCCAACTCCACCACCGTGTGGCCGGCGTCTTGGGCCATCGAGCGCAGTTTTTCCACCAGTTCCAGATTTTTTTGCAACTCCTCGCCCTGATACTGCGGATATTTTCGCCGGTTGTCGCGCTCGTGAAGCTTTTCCGGGCGGATTTTACCGGCAAATAGCCCTTTCATCAGCGGCCAATACACCAATACCGACACTCCGTGCCGGCGGCACCAAGGAAGCGTGTCCGCCTCGATCCCGCGTTGCAGCATATTGTAAGGCGGCTGGAATGCGGCAATCGGACACTCCGCGGCGAATTGCTCAAGTTGTGCCAAGTTCACGTTCGACACGCCCATCGCCAGTGCCTTGCCTTCGTCCTTGAGCCGCTTCAACTCCCCGGCCGACTCGGCCAAGGGCACTTTTTTATCCGGGGCGTGCAGATAGTACAGTTCCACGTGATCCGTTTCAAGTCGCCGCAGGCTCTCCTCGCATTCCCGCCGCAGCGCGGCCGGCGAGGCGTCGTGAACCTGGCTTCCGTCCGCTCCCCAATGAAATCCGCCCTTGGTGGCGATAATCATCTCGCCCCGGCGACCGCCAAGCGCCTTGGCTATCAGCCGCTCGCTTTCGCCGTTGGCCCCGTACATGTAAGCCGTATCAAGGTGGTTGATGCCCAACTCGAAACATGCCCTGATCGTGGCGACGCTATCCGCATCGTTCACCCCGGGCGAGGTCATCCCTGCAATCGGCCAGCAACCCATGGCCACCTCCGAAATTCGCATCCCCGTGTTGCCAAGCGCTCGATATAACATGATCGGTTTTAAGCGTTAATCATCATTCATCATTCAACATTCATCATTTTATTTTCTCGGCCTGTGCGTCGCACTTGCGCAGCGATATCGCATCCACCGGGCACACGTTGATGCAATTACCGCAGCGAATGCACTGATCGCTGTCGATCCAAATGTACGTGGCGGCGTCGGGCTGCGCGGCCGATGCCTCGCTCCAACTCTTCGCCGCCCCGTCCGCGTCGAGTTCCAAGCGACTCAGCCGCAAAATGCAATTCCGCGGCGATACCTTGATGCACCAATCGCAGTGGATGCACTTGTCCTGGTCGATCTCGAACTTGTGGTTGCACAGGTAGCAGCGCCAGGCGTGTATGTCGGCGGCCTGGGGTGAAAATCCCAATTCCACTTCGTCCCTCGGCCCGCGCTCGGCAAGCGGCAGCATGGGCATTTCCGGCGTGTCGACTAGGTCGTGATCCCGCAGCCGACCGGTAAGATCGGCCTTTTCCACTTGCACGAAGCGGCGGCGGCGTTTTTCGCCCATCAAAAAAGCGTCGATTTTTTCCGCCACAAGTTTGCCGTCGGCAATGGCATTTATCACGTCGGCCGAATTGGCGGCGAAAAAATCCCCCGCCACAAACAGCCCGTTCAAGCTGGTCTGGTGGTCGCTTTTGCCGATTGTCACTCCCGCCGGCAGCACGTCCAATTCCCGATCCTGACCGATGGAGAATATCAACGTGTCGCAGGGAACCTGAAACTCGCTTTGCGGCACTGGAATAAATGCCGGCTTGTTCCCGTCGTTGGTTTTGCCCAGTATGTTTCGTTGAAAGACCACCGCTTGAAGTTTGCCGTCCTTCGACTTTGCGGCGATGGGCGTTACCAGCGTTTCAATGTGGATGCTCTCCTGGCGCATGGCCTGCAATTCTTCCTGCGTGGCCGCCATCTGCGCCTCGCCCCGCCGATACATTATGCTCACCCTGGCCTTCGGTCCCAACAGTCGCCGCGAGGTTCGGGCGCAATCTACCGCCGTAAAACCGCCGCCGATGACGATCACGTCCCCGTCGATTTGCAGGGGTTCGCCGTCGTTAAATCTCTTCATGAACCTCAGCCCTTCGATGGCCGCCCCTTCCGGCAGGCCTTCCAGTTTTAATGCCCGTGGCTTGTTCGCCCCCGCGGCCAGCAGCACCGCATCGTACTGGCCGGCTAGTTGCAAAATCTCTTCGCCTCGCACGGCATGATTCAATTTAACCTCGATGCCGCTTTGGATTATGGCGGCGATGTCTTCCTCGACCACCTCGCGCGGCAGGCGGAAAACCGGCACGCCGATGCGGACCTGCCCGCCCAAATACGCCTCGCGCTCGAATATAACCACATCATGCCCGTAGCGTTTCAGTTCCCTAGCCGCGGCCAAACCCGCCGGTCCCCCGCCTATGATCGCCGTCTTTTTGCCCGACGGACCGAAATACGCCGGCAACGGGCCGAATTTTTTCCCCTTCCCGTCCGCCGCCGTTCGTTTCAGATGACAAATCCGCACCGGACCCTTGATGCTGGTCCATTGATATCGGCAGCGGGTCTCGCACGGCCTGGTGCAAATCCGACCCAAAATTCCCGGCAGAACGTTGTCTTCCTGGTTGATAAGCGCCGCCTCGTCCAGCCGGCCGTGCGCAATGTGCCTGATGTACTCGGGAATGTTGGTCCGCGCCGGACAGGCCGTGCGGCATGGCACGTCCCGCTCCAGCGTCTTGAAATCAAGTTCCTTTTCTCCCCACCCGGTAACGACCGAAAGCTCCAAGGGATTTACCGCCTTTTCATATCTGATGCCCAAAGCATCCACCGCCCTACGATAAGGCTCAATGCCTAATCTCTCCACGTTTTGGGCCAGTGTTTCTCTGCCGTCGCCCAATTGCATGAACGCATCGAGGATCGTGCCTATCACTCGCAGGCAATCGTCTTGCTTGAACTCGCCCACCGGCCGGCCGAAATTCTGCTGAGTGCCGCCGACCGTAATCATGTATCCCTCGGTCGAGCCTTCCAGTCCGCGGATCCGCAGCCCACGCATACCGATGTCGGCGATGCGATACGGCGAACAGGAATTTGGGCATCCCGTGATATTGATCAGCGCCTTGTCGCGAATGGCCGCGTACTTGGCGTCGTGGACCAGGTCTTGCAGCATGTCGAACATGCGATGCGTGGTCGATACGGCCAAAGGGCAATAGGTCGTGCCCACGCAACTCACAACGTCGCTTAAACCGAAAAAATCATCCGTTTCCAAGTGCAAGGCCCGGATTTCAGAGCGAAGTTGCTCCAACCGCCTGGGATCTACCCCGTGCAGTTCCAGATTCTGCCGGTTGGTGCTGTAAACGAACTTATCGCCGTACATTTCCGCCAGGTCGGCGATCTTGGCCAGATGGTCGGAGCTTAACTCCCCCTTGGGGATTTTGATTCGCTGGATGGCCAAACCGTCGTCGCCGCGCGGGCTGGGCTCGCAAAGCGGACGATGCGGAATCGCCGGGCCGCAATCCGCAACCGCCGCGACTTGAAAATCGCTCCGGTCGATGCCTTCCTTATCAAGATATCCTTCTATAATCTCCCGGCATTTGGCGATGCCCAGCCTCTCGACCACGAACTTCAGCCGAGCGTACATGCGAATGTACCGGTCGCCGTAATCGCGGAATAAGAATCCAATCGCCCGGCATAAATCGATAATCTTCTCAGGCGGCACAAAACCATAAAGCTCCTGTGCCACAAACCCCTTCCACCCCATCCCTCCGCCGATGACAACACGAAATCCAATCTCCCCTCTCCCTTTGGGAGAGGGGCCGGGGGTGAGGGCCGTGCCAGGGGTAAGGCCAGAATAATTCTCCCCTCTCCCTTTGGGAGAGGGGCCGGGGGTGAGGGCCGTGCTATGGGTAAGAGCCGATCCGCGGCTGACCGCCGTTATCCCCACACAATTAATATATGGCTGTCCGCAGTCCCCGCCGCACCCTGAAAAATTTATCTTGAACTTACGCGGCAAATTATCCAGTTCCCGGCACTCCGCCAATCGCGCCGCCGCGGCCTTGGCGTACGGCAAAACATCGATCCGCCGGTGCGGGCAGATCGACGCCCAAGGGCAAGCCGCCACGTTCCGCGTCACGTCGCCGCACCCGTGAAAGGTCGTCAGTCCGGCCGCCTTGATCTCCCGCAAAAAATGCGGCAAGTCCGTAAGCCTAAGACAATGCAACTGCGCGCTCTGCCGCGTGGTAAATGAAATCCGATTGGGTGCGTATTTTTTCGAGATCCGCGCCAACTCCCGCGCCTGCACCGAGGTGATTTGCCCGCCCGGGATCACCACCCGGGCCATGTGATTGCCCGGCTGCCGCGAATGATATATCCCATACCACTTGGCAATGGAAATCTCTTCCCGCGACATCGAGCCCTTTCGGGCGATCTCGTCGAAATCCAGCACCAGGCCGGTTGCCTTAACGGCCTCTTCCTCGCTGCGGCGAAGTTTCGATAAATTGCGCTGCATGAAATTCCTTATATTTGCGACTACAGATTTTATTCTAAGTCCTTATCCGGTCAAGTGTTATTCGATCCAAAGACTGTTTCTTATTGTCGTAAAGCCTTTGCATTGTGTACATAACCGATCAATTTTTAATTGATTAAATCAGGTGGAATCTCAGGTATAAGGCGTAATGTGAACCATCATTCACATAAATGGATTGAAATTTGTGTTGCACAGGCAAACTAAATTTGCTAGAATTAAACTGACGGACCAGTCAGTCCGTAATGATATGCACGCAAAACCCACCTGGATAAAGCCTTGACAATAAAAACCGAAAAAACCGCTTCCATCGACATCAAAACCCGCCGCGAAGAGGAAATCCTCGAGGCCGCCGCCACGCTTTTCGCCGAATGCGGCTACTCCCAGGCCGATACCCAAACCCTGGCCGATCGCCTGGGCGTGGGAAAGGGCACTATCTACCGCTATTTCCCTTCCAAGCAGGAATTGTTTCTGGCCGCGGTCGATCGGCTGATGCGCCAATTGCACGAAAACATTACCCATGCCATTTCCGACGAATTCCAAGATCCAATCGATCGAATTTTTCACGCCATGAACGCCTACTTGAAGTTCTTTTCAGATCGCCCGGAACTTGTCGAGCTTTTAATCCAGGAGCGGGCATATTTCAAGGATCGCGCCAAACCCACCTTTATCGAACATAACGAAAAATTCGTCCAGCAATGGCGGGGAGAATTTCTCGCCATGATCGCCCAGGGCCGCGTCCGGGAAATGCCCTTCGAAAAATTCAACGACGTGATGAGCGATCTGCTCTACGGCACGATGTTCACCAATTATTTCGCCCGGCGGAACCGCCCCACAGCAGAGCAAGCCAACGATATCTACGATTTCGCCCTCTACGGCATATTAAGCGATTCGGAACGGGAAAAAAGAATAAGGATGAGAGAGGAAGGATGAAGGGATGAATAAACACCACTTGCGCTTTCGCGGGCTATTGAGGATTAAAAAATGTCACACCCAATAGCCGGCGGCTAACAGCCGCCGGTAGGAATTCACTTATATTCCGGCGGTCGTTGACCGCCGGCTAATAGCATTACTAATCTAAGTCTCGATAAACAAACGGATAACTGACAACTGATAACCGAAAACTAACCCATGAATACAAACAATCATAAACGATGGTTATTCGCCGGCGGCGCTTTTGTCATTGCGATAGCCGTATTTATTCTGGTTTTCATCGAGCTGAGCCCGCCCATTCTCGGCCAGTCGTCCTTGCCCGCGGCTTCCGCCGAAAACAACACGAAAAAAGATGCCTCCGCCAAGGAAAAAGATTCCGCCCCGCAATCGGCGGTTCCCGTGACCGTGGCCAAGGTGGAACTGCACTCCATTCAGCGCAGCGTCGACGTAGTCGGCAGTTTCGAAGGTTTCGAGGAATTGACGGTCACGCCCAAGGTCGACGGCCGCGTGATCCGCGTCCACTGCGACGTGGGCGACGTCGTCCGCCAGGGCGATCTGCTCGTCGAAATCGATCCCACCGACTATAAACTCGCCGTCGAGGAAGCACAAAAGAAGATCGAAACCGAATTAGCCAAGGACGGTTTGACCGCCTTGCCCGGCCCCGACTTCGACATCATGAAATTGCCTACCGTGGTTCGCGCGTCCAATCAATACCGCAACGCCTCGATGAAGTTCTCGCGGGTCGACGCTCTTTACAAGCAAAAAATCTCCACCAAGGAAGATTGGGATCAGTCATACACCGATAACGAAGTGGCCAAGGCCACGGTCGATCAGGTGAAAATCGAAGCCCAGACGAATATCGCCAAGGCCCGGGAACAAGCGGCCATTTTGGACACCGCCCAGCAGAGGCTCCGCGACACGAAAGTTGAAGTGCCCGCGCCATCCGTTGCCGTATCGAAAGTGGCCCGTTCGCCCCAAGAGGTCGAATACGCCGTGGCCGAGCGCATGGTTTCCGAAGGTGAAATGGTTGCCCACGCCAATCCCAAGGGCGTGTATCGCCTGGTTATCGACAAGTTGTTGAAGTACAAAGCCTCCGTACCCGAGCACTACACGGGCCAGGTCAAAATCGGACAGAAAGTCCAACTCCGCGTGGAGGCCTACGAAGACAAGGTTTTCGAAGGCGCCGTATCCCGCGTCAGCCCTACCGTGGACCGCTTAAGCCGCACCTTCCAAGTCGAGGTGCTAGTGCCCAATTTGGCCCGCGAACTTAAGCCGGGCGGTTTCGCCAAGGCCGCGATCCTCACCCGCCTCGAAACCCAAGCCAAAACCGTGCCCGTCGAGGCCCTGGTTACGGCCGTGGGCACGACGAAAATTTTCCTCGTCGAAGACGGAAAAGCCCATGCCCTGGAAGTCAAAACCGGGGTGGCCGACCGCAAATGGGTGGAAATCACCAGCGAGCTAAATCCCAACTCCCAAGTAATAACCAGCGGCCAAAACCAATTGGCCGAAGGCACGAAAGTAAAAGTGAGATAGTTTTCAGTTGTAAGTTTTCAGTAATAAGTTTTCACTCGGTAGTATGATGCACGAAGTAAAACTGCAAATCGCAGAAGAAATCTTGGTTGTTCAATTTGCAATTTGCAATTTGCAATTGCTCAATTTGCAATGGAAAATATGCCAGTAAAACACGATCAAACATCAACCCAAAGTCCCCAATCCCCAATCCCTCCGCCATGACCATCTGGGATCTCTGCATAAAACGCCCCGTGTTTACGGTAATGTTGGTTTCCGCCCCGCTGGTGATGGGCGCGGTCTGTTACATGCAATTGGGCGTGGACCTGATGCCCAACGTCGAATTGCCCATCGTCACCGTCACCACCACGCTCAACGGCGCAAGCGTCGAGGAGATGGAAACCAGCGTTACCAAGCCCCTGGAAGAGATCATCAACACCGTTTCCGGCATCGACGAACTGCGATCCACCACCAAGGAAGGCATCTCCCAGGTCGTGATTTCCTTCGTGGTCGAAAAGAACCGCGACGTGGCCGCGCAGGAGGTCCGCGACAAGGTCTCCACGATTCTCGCCAAGCTGCCGGTGGGCACCGATCCGCCCATCATCGACAAGTTCGACCTCAACGCCGCCCCGGTGATGACCATCGCGGTTTCCGGGCGCCGCCCCATGCAGGAAATAACCGAAATCGCCCGCAAGCAAATCAAGGAAAACCTCGAAGGCCTCACCGGCGTGGGCGCGGTGATACTGGTCGGCGGGCGGCAGCGGGCAATCAATATCTACATCGATACCGACAAACTCACCAGCTACAACCTCTCCATCGAGGACGTCCGCCTAGCCCTATTGCTGCAGAATCTGGAACTGCCCGGCGGTCGCGTCGACCAGGGCGACCGCGAACTGGTCCTCCGCACCATGGGCCGCGTGGAAAACGTGGCGGGCTTCTTGGATCTCATCGTGGCCAATCAAAACGGCTACCTCGTCAGGATCAAAGACATCGGCCGCGTCGAAGACGCCTTCGAGGAACCCCGCGGACTGGCCCGCCTGGACGGCGAAAACGCCGTCAGCCTCATCGTGCAAAAACAGTCCGGCTCCAACACCGTGGCCGTGGTCGAAACGGTCAAAAAACGCCTACAGGAACTGATCGACATCCTCCCCAAAGACATCAAAACCTTCGTGGTCAAGGATCAATCGGTTTTTATCGTCCGCTCCTTCGAGGAAGTGCAACTGCACCTGGTCATCGCCGCCATCCTGGTGGGGGTGACCATCATGCTCTTCATCCGCGACTGGCGGACAACCATCATCGCCAGTCTTGCCATACCCGCCTCCATCATCAGCACCTTCGTGTTCATGAACTACATGGGCTACACGCTCAACAACATGACCATGCTGGGCCTGATATTGGCCATCGGCATCGTCATCGACGACGCGGTGGTAATCAACGAAAACATCTTCCGCCACATGGAGGAAGAGAAAATCGGCGCCCGCGCGGCGGCCTCATCCGCCACCAACGAAAGCGCCCTGGCCGTCATGGCCACCACCATGTCGCTCGTGGTCATCTTTCTGCCGGTGGTATTCAGGGGCGGAAGGATAGGAAAATTCTTCAGCAGTTTCGGCGCCACCGTGGCCTTCG
>JBEKSO010000126.1:0-9706 GCA_049516935.1 Thermoguttaceae bacterium | reverse complement strand
CGGCTTCTCGCGCGCGGAAGCGCTTGGAAAAGTCGCGTACGACTTGCTGCAAACACGCTTTCCACAGCCGCGCGCTGAAATCCAAGCGGCGCTGCATCGCGACGGCCGCTGGGAAGGCGAACTAAATCATGTCACACGCTATGGCCGGCAGATCGTGGTCGCCAGCCTGTGGATTTTGCATAACGATATGCATGGACACCCTTCGGCCATCATCGAGGTCAACAATGACATCACCACCCGCAAGCGGATCGACGATGCCCAAACGTTCTTGTTACATTGCGGCTACGGGGACTCGGGTGAAGATTTTTTCCAATCACTGGCGCGATATCTTGCCCAGAGTCTGGAAATGGACTATGTCTGCATCGATCGGCTTGTGGGCGACGGCTTGACGGCCCAAACCGTGGCCATCTTCAACGACGGAAAGTTCGATGCTAACGAGGCGTATGCCCTGAAAGACACCCCCTGCGGAGACGTAGTGGGAAAGACGATTTGTTGCTTTCCCAAGGACGTGTGTAAGTTGTTCCCCAAGGATGCGGCGCTCCAGATTTTGAAGGCCGAAAGTTATGTAGGAACCACACTCTGGAGTTTCAACGGGAAACCGATCGGCCTGATCGCAATCATCGGGCAAAAGCCCCTAACGCAGCCCCTCCTGGTGGAATCGATACTGAAATTGGTCGCGATCCGCGCGGCCGGTGAACTGGAGCGCAAGCAGGCCGAGGAGGGACTTCAACGCGCAAAAGAAGCCGCCGAGGCCGCCAACGAAGCCAAGAGCCAGTTCCTGGCCAACATCAGCCACGAATTGCGCACGCCCATGAACGCCATCCTCGGCATGGTCGATGTGGCATTGTCCAAATCGGCTGATGCGACGATCAAGGACTGTTTACAGACGGCAAAAGGATCGGCGGACCTGTTGCTGACCTTGTTGAACGACCTATTGGACTCCTCGAAGATCGAAGCCGGCAAACTGGAACTCGAATCGGCCCCCTTCAGCCTGCGGCGCTTTCTGGATCAGATGGCGCAAGTGCTTATTGTTCGTGCCAGCGAAAAAGGATTGGTCTTCTCAAGCCGCATGGCCGACGGTACGCCGGATGCGCTGGTGGGCGACCAAATGCGCTTACGCCAAATCATCTTCAACCTCGCGGGAAACGCCCTTAAGTTCACCGAGCGCGGCGAAGTGGAGGTGAGCGTTCGCGCGGAGTCGCAGAACACCGAAGAAGCCTGCCTGGAATTTGCCGTGCGCGATACCGGCATAGGCATTTCGCCCTCGCACATGGAACACATCTTCCAACCGTTCGCCCAAGCCGATGTCTCGACAACCCGACATTTTGGAGGCACCGGATTGGGGCTTTCCATTTGTTCAAGTCTTGTGGGAATGATGGGCGGGCGTATTTGGGTGGAAAGTGCAGTAGGAAAAGGGAGCACTTTCTACTTCACGGTTCGATTGCCCTTGGCAAAGGAACTGCCCGCCGAGCCGGAGCCTGCTGCCAAACTTCCCCCCGTTAAAGCGTCCACCCTGCGGATTCTGCTGGTGGAAGATAATCCGGCCAACCAGAAACTAGCGGCTTACATCCTCCGAGATCGCGGCCACACGGTCGAAATCGCCCCAAACGGCCGGCAGGCGCTTGTAATGTCTCAGGAAAACCAATACGACGTTATCCTCATGGACGTGCAAATGCCCAGCATGGACGGCCTGGAAGCAACAGCGGCCATCCGCGCCAGGGATCAAGACAAGTGGCGAGTGCCGATTATCGCCATGACCGCGTTCGCAATGAAAGGCGACCGCGAGCGGTTTCTTGCCGCCGGAATGGACGGCTACCTGGCCAAGCCGATGGACGCCCAGGAAATGATTGCGCTGGTGGAGACATTGGCTGCCGGCTCGGCAACCAATGCAGCCGCGGTTGCAACCCCGCCCACATTAGCAGAACCCGCGAGTCCTCAGGCCGCTTGCGTCTTCGATCGCGAGTTGGCGCTCAAGCGATGCTTCGACAATCCGAATATGCTGGGGGAAATGATACAATACTTCTTCAACGAAGCTGACAATCTATCCCAGCAGATGCGTGCGGCACTGGAGAAAGACGATTTGGCCGAAGTTGGCCGTCTAGGGCACCACATAAAGGGAACAGTTGCCTTCCTTGGGGCGCAGCCCGCCACCGACGCCGCGAGTGCCGTCGAGAGATTCCATAAAGCCGGCGGGGAGACGGCGGAAGCGGAGGAAGCAGTCAATGCCCTGGAAAGCGAAATCATGGCTTTAGCAAAAGCATTGACATCCTATCGCCAAACCAATGAACACCCTGCCGCCAAGGCGCCTTCGGGGTCGCCCCATGACCCAAAATAATATGGTTTTCCCGTATCGTTTTTGCCCATTTGCCAACCAAATGAGCGTATAAGCGAAAATCGGGACGGGATTTCTGCTGCTTGGCGGTTTTGACCGCTTTACCTATAATTGTTTGCTTGTTAAACTTAGCCATACGTCACCTAGATGTATTATGGGGTTAGGCGGCGTCCAAGCACCCGCCGGATGCTGCCGACGGGTGCTGAACTAGGAACATACGTTACCCTTGCATAATAAACAACCGTTAATTGGGAAAATAAGAAAAAAAGTTATAACATATTAACAAGTAAAGACTTGGGGTTGTAGCTCAGCCTGGTAGAGCAACGGACTTTTAATCCGTAGGCCATGGGTTCGAATCCCATCAACCTCACTGCGGCAACTTTCGGTAAGACCGCTGAATTGGTCCGCTCGGCGAAGACAGTCAGTCACCTTGAGAAGATCATCTCAATAACGTATCGTTCTTGGCCATTCTGAATGACACCCTGATAGCAGCGGTCTTGGCCTACGCTCTGGTAAGTGCAATTCCCTTAGGTGAAATCCTGCCTTTTGCACTCATACTTCTAGTAGAGCACCAATTCTTAAATTGTGGATGTTGGGGTGGTAGTTGTACTGCCACCCCGGGACGACAGTACAACTGTCTTCCCAGCTGATGCACGCAATTAGCCTTGGCGGGCAACTAGTGGCCGTGATCCGGCGCCAACCGCGAAGCGGTAAGATTACAGCATGGTTAGTATCATCAAGACTAATCTGCGGACAAACCTCAGTAAAAGAGCCAGCCCGACAATGTCTGTAAAAATTCCCGGCAGAATGAGCAGTCCACCGGCAAGCAAGGGTAAAAATTTATCTATCCCTATGTCGTCGAGGGTGTTTTGTTCGATGTTATTACGGATAATAGCCCCGTATCGAATTGATACGTAGCAAATCACCATCAACCCGAGCATCGCCGTTCCGAATGATTCACAAAGGGAGAATTTCCAACCCGCGTAATCCGCGATGAGCACGCTTAACGAAATATCAAGAATAAGCAAAGCAATCAGAAAAAAAATGAGAAACCTAAGCACTTCACAACTCCCTTTGAAATTGTTCAAAGGATTGAATGGGGATAAAAATACCCACTCCAGGAACTAATCATTCTCATGATCGCTGGCACTGCTGATTAAAACTTCATTATTAGTCATTTCGGAAAAAAAGGCAATTTTTATGTTATTTGTTTCCCAGTGCCAGGCAGCAGACACCCCACAGTATGTACAATAAATACAATAAGGTAGTGTTATGAAGGTTTTTATGGTTATAGCGCCTCACTTAATCTTTAGCGATCGGCTCTGAGGAAGGTTGGATACGATGCAATTGTAAAATTGTAGCGCCGGGCGCCGCGCCTGCCGCATTCAATGCCGACACCGCGATTGGCGCCCTGGAGTCGGCCAAACGGGGCGCGCCGGAGTTGATGGCTTCCATCGCCCGGCAGTTTATCCATAAGTCATGGGTTCGAGTCTTCCTATCAACCTCGCTGCGGCATGTCATTGTCGCCCAGGCCCACGATCTTAAGCAGTTTCAGGGCATTGGTCGTGGTCGCGATGCCGGAATGCAATATGTAGTCGAACGTCATGGGATGTTCGGCGTGCCGATCGTGCAATGTCTCTTGAAAATGCACGCAGCGACAGACGCCCGAGAGAGGTTCGCTGGCGGCCAAATCCAGATCATGCGTCGATACTGCGCCGATTGCCTTGTGCTGGACCAGGCAGTGCAGCACGCGCACCACTGCTATATGCCGTTCACTGGAATTCGTGCCTAGAAGGATTTCGTCGAGAAGGTACAAGAGCGTGCGGTTGTTTCGCTTCTCGGGATCGCGGGCAAGGTCAACGATTTCTTTCAATCGCATCAACTGGGCCATGTAGAACGACACGCCGTCTTCCAGCGAATCGTGGATTCGCATGCTGGTTGTCAATACGAGCGGCGGCATCGTCAGGCGCTCGGCGCACACCGGGGCGCCTGCCTGCGCTAGGATCGCATTCACGCCGATCGTCCGCAATAGCGTGCTTTTGCCGGACATGTTCGAGCCGGTAACCAAAAGGCACGAACCCGCCGGCCCGACCTCCACGTCGTTGTCCACGCGCGCGAGACAAGGCAAGAGCGGATGGCCCAATTTGCGGGCCTGGAAGCGCTCGGCCGAAAGACTCACCTCCGGCATCGTCCATTGCGGATGATCATGTACAACGGCCGCCAGCGAGGCGAGGGCCTCGATTTTCCCTAACGCCTGGAACCAGACGCGGACGTACTGGCCGTATCTGGTTTGCCATGCTTCCAACAGATTCAGAATGTGAACATCATAAAGAAACAAAAATTGCAGGGGCAAATAGACAAAAATGCATAAGAACGGATTGTGGCGTATCATGGCCAACGCGGCAATCCGGTTTAACTGCCGCATGCGCAGCATCACGCCTCCGCCATGACTCCTTGCCTCGGTCTTAACGGCGGCCAGTTCGGCGCTCGAGTCCGGCATCGAGTACATAAGCTTAAAGATATCCAAATATCGCGCCGCTTCGTTGCGCCGCAGGTTGATGAGCGAGAATATATTGTGGACTTTGCCCCCAAACAAAGCCGTGATCAGCGCATTTATAAGCACCACTACAAAAACCGCCAGAACGCCGATCTCGACCGGAATAACGCGACAGCACATCAAAACAATGATCAACGCGGCCGCCACCGACACGACGCGAACCAGCCACAGGAGCCACCGACTCGCGGCTAGCCAGGCATCGCCTTCGGCCCAATCGACGAAGCGTTCGGTAGTCCGCCCCCGATCAGCCAGCAAAAGCCCGTTTAGGATCAGATTCTGTCGCAATTCCAGGTGCGGCGCAAGCTCCGTGACGGCCTGCTGCCGCCGCTTGATATCGTCCGGAGATGCGGGATTCAAAAGCCAATCGCGGAGGGTCCGAATCCCGATCGGCGTGGCGGCCAAGCACAGGAAGTGGAACAAAGAAGCATGACCGAACAGGTCGAGATCGGCGGCAACGGCCTGCTGTTCCGCCGGCACTGCGACGTGCGTCATGTGCAAAGCCGTCCAGTCGCGGCGCAGCCGGGCAATGGCCTGCTCATTTATCCTCCTTAACAGGCCGTATCGCCGCATCTCGCCGCGGACGCGTTCGTGGTATGCCACCAAGACGCAGAAAACGGCAATTGCAATACAACCGCCCATGTACCATAATAGACCTTGTCCGCTATCCCAGCCCAAAACGAACATCGCGACGGCAACGATAAAGCTCGCCACGCGCAAGTTCATCACCATCCGCTCTCGATGCGTATACCACTTTTCCGCCGCGGAGAATTTGTCCGCGCGTTGCCGGTATATCGACTCGATGGCACTTAAATTGGAATCCATTTTAATTTGGAGTAAGCTCTTAATTTCTTGCCATAGTGCTAATAGGACTGCATCAGTATACACGTTGGATAGAAACAGCGACAACAGAGGTATTCGAAAGTTGATCGGCTTTTACGGCCATTCATGGCCGTTGTCCGCCGCAGGCGGTCGTAGGCCCGGCCGTTTACGCCGGGTAATGGAGACGCCTCGGCATTTCCTCTTTTGTCAGTCCCGTTTCACGGGACTCCCGCTTATTATGGGCGATGCCTGGGCGCATTTTGTCTGGCGAAAGATATTGATATAATGTCGATTACGGCCAAACCGGAATATCGCATTTTCATTCAACATTCAACATTCTGCATTCAACATTCTGAATTCCCATGTCTGTTCTTCCTCCTTCCCGATTTTTTCCGCCGGCCGAGGATGCCGACGCGGATGGAATCGTCGGGTTCGGGGGAAAACTTTTGCCCGCCTGGCTGCTGGATGCCTACCGGCACGGCATTTTTCCCTGGCCCATAGGCGACATGGATGAGCCCATGGCCTGGTGGTCGCCCGACCCGAGGGCGATCATCCCACTGGACCGCTTTCACGTTTCCCGGCGGTTGGTGCGGACCTGCGATAGCGGGCGTTTCACGGTTAGCCTGGACCGCGATTTTGCCGGCGTAATTCGCGGCTGCGCCACGGCCGGCGACCGCGTCGGCAATACCTGGCTTACGAAACGGATGATCGCCGCTTATATTCGCTTGCACCGGCTCGGTCACGCCCATAGCGTCGAGGTCTGGCATGAAAATAAACTAGCCGGCGGGACCTACGGCGTGGCGATCGGCGGATTGTTCGCGGCGGAATCGATGTTCCACCGGGTACGCGACGCCTCGAAAGTCGCCCTGGTGCATTTAGTCGAGCATTTAAAACAACGCGGATACGAGTTGTTCGACATTCAACAGCTCACCCCTCACACGGCCCGCTTCGGCGCCGTCGAAATCCCCCGCCGCGAATATCTCGCCCGCCTGACCGAAGCGATTGACAAGTCGAATTGTTTTAACGAGGAGTAATATTCACGAAGCCCACGTCGTCCCCTCTCCCTTTGGGAGAGGGTTAGGGTGAGGGCGAACATCCGTTTACTTTCCCTTTAAAAGATATCCCCAGCAAGATTATGTGTTTTGTTCCACAATCGCTATTTCTTCATCGGTCAGCCCATAGAGTTCATAAACCAACTGGTCGATCTGCTTGTCCGTCGCGGCAATCTGCCTCTCGACGACCGTCTTCTCATGCCCGCCCTTCATTTCCGCCTCCCTTTTGTGCAACTCCAACATCGTCTCGACCAGCGACACCATCCGATCATGCCGCCGCTTGTCGGCTTTGTCGGAAAAGTTAATCGTGCGGATGGGAAGTTGCGATAATAGTGTTGGCTTTACCTGTGCTAACACACGTTGTTCTTCCATTGCTAAAAGTCTATAGATAAATAAAAATAATTGGGAATTAAGAACACCAATTACATATTTTGAAGAAACAGGTTTAAGGACTCCAAATAAATATAAACCGTCGGAAGCGAATAACTGGGATTCATCCAATGTTACCGTTATGCGATCTTCAGTGATAACTCCTATTATTTTTTCATCTTTAACAAATATATTTTCATCTCTCGCTCGATGAAGTGCATATAATGGATGCTTTTTTTGTTTAACCTCTTTACAAGTAATTTTATTCCTGAATTGATCTATATATGCACAAATATTTGGTATATCTCTGAAATTTGTATTTCTATCTGTGTATATAAGTAGTAGATTCGGATGATTAAAGAAATATCTTTTAACATGCTTTCCGCCAGTTAATACATTACGAAGATATTGCCTTTCTAGTTTCCACTTTTTAGCGGTCTTTTGATCAACTATAAATGCTTCTTTTAAATCCGGACTTACCCCACGTTGTATGCCGTGCTTATCAACTATATTACCCAATAAAATATGTGATAATGTATTAATTTTATTCCAAATAGAGAAGCATGAAACATCAGATGTAATATATAGCGCGCTTGGTAATTCTGATAACTCACGCTGAGGTACATTTACATAGTGATGTTTATCAAATATTATTGATGGTTTGTCAGACTTGTTTATGCTGGAAAAATCAGCTACTTGAATATTCCAGTTATTTTCTTCTGCTTGCTCTAGAATTAAAATACATGAAGGTCGCGTCACTTTTTCAAATACATTTCCTAAATTAAGGATTCTATGAATCTTAAATTTTTCCAGAATGTATTGTCTTAGTATTTCATTGTCAATTTGATATAGAATAACATCTGGTAAAATCATCCCTAAAAAGGCGTGCTCCTTCATTTTTTTACTAGATGCATGTAAAAAATACATAAAGGAATCAATCATTCTCTTAATGATTTCTTTATGTTTATTTCTTAAATAACTTAACTCATCATCTATAAATGATGCACCCCATGGTGGATTTCCGATAATTGCATTGAATCCACCAGCGGACATGATTTTGCCAAAACCTAGAGTTTTGTCGTGCCAGTCGAATGCATTAATGCGAAGTTTTTCTTCTTCGTCAAAGAGTTTTAACTGGTGACCGTTATAAAAATCCGGCCCAATGAGTGAATTGCCGCATTTGATATTATCGCCCAGGTCGGGCAAGGCTCGTTCGTGAAACAAGCGTATTTGATTATCCACTGTTTCCCCAGATTCGCCCTCTAATACCTTCAGCAGCAACGAAAGTTTCGTGACCTCTACCGCCTGCTCGTCGATATCGACACCATAGATGTTGTTTAAGAGGATTCGTTTGCGTTCCGCGCTGGTCAGTCTCCAATCGCCAGAATAACTTTTATAGAGTTTCGGGTTTCTGCCCTTGGCGTATTTATTAAAATCATTATTGATATACCAATCTCGATGCCAATCCAGTAAATATTGGTACGCTCCGAGTAAAAATGAACCTAAACCGCAAGCCGGATCGAGTATGCGGAGTTTCGCGGCGTGCGTGGGTGTTATTTTCGAGTTCGTTACGCTTCGGGCAATTGAGTAAGGTACCGATGAGTCTACTGATAATAACTTACCTACGGTGTGGCTTACTATGTAATCGACGATATACGACGGCGTGTAGTAGATTCCGCCCGCTTTGCGAACCTCGGGCTTTTCCTCAACTTTTGCCTGATGGCCCTTTGTAAGCCTGATGACTTTACCCAAAAACTGCTCGTAAACCTGCCCGAGTATTTCGACGGGAAATACAGAGAATTCATAGGGGCTTTCGGGATAGTACAATCCGCCGAGAATATCCTGTAGCGGTTTGTCTTCAATCGTTAGATCGAGCGTCAGTTCGTCGGGCGGCTCGGAACGATCTTTTTCCTGCGTGAAGTGGAACAAACCCGAGTTATACCGGTCGTCGGCTCTCTGGAACAATTCCCGCATTCGGCGATAAATATTCGGCGCATTTTGCAAAGATTCCAACGTAGCATAAGGCTCGATCCCCCGATCTTCGCAAATCCGTAGAAATATGATGCGGTCGATAATGCGCTGTACGGAGAAGTTCAATTCTCTCGGGGAAAGGTCCTCATTGCGTAAAGCAAGATGTCGAGCGAGTTCGGTCCGCCAACCTTCTATCTCGTTTAAAAACGCCTTGTCTACTTCGGCCGTACCTTTTTTGATCCTTTTGCTTGTGACGAATTTTTCCAGAGACCCCTTGCGAATCGCCTCCGGCGAGAACAGCCCGTATAGTTCGTCCCAACGCTCGACATACTCGCTGTAATTAAGATAGATAACGCGGGCCGTGGATGCCTTGTCGTCTTTATCCGGGCGTATGCGGCAATCGTAGACGGCGAACTCCTCGAAATCGGTGAGAATGCTCACCGGCAGTTTTGCCGACCATGCATAGCGGCGCAACTGATAGGCCGGGCTGATCGCCTGGCCGATATCAACCGAAGGTTTCTTGGCCTCGACGAAAAAGCTCCGCTGCCCTCCGCCCGCTCGAAAACAATAGTCCGGCGCTTTTGTCCGGCCGCCGATTTTGATGGC
>JBEKSO010000125.1:0-9743 GCA_049516935.1 Thermoguttaceae bacterium | reverse complement strand
GGCAAATGCCCATTGGAATTATTCCCGGCGCGAGCAGGCCGTCGATCTGTTGCAGTCGGCGCTCGACGAATATGAAAACGCCTTAAACGGCGTGCTGTCCTCGGCCGCCAACGAGGCCCTGGGGACGTTCGTTTCTTACCTTGAACAAACGCGGCACTACGATCGCGGAGAAAAGGTGTTACTGGAGCAACTCCGGCATCCATGCAATCGGCAACAAACTTATTGGCTCATTGAGCGGCTTTACGAACTGTACGAAAACACCATCCGCAACGATGGCGACGTGTCACTGGGCAACGCGGCAACGCTCTATCGAGCGGTGGAGAAAAATATTCAGAAAGAACTAGATTCGGGCAACGAAAATCACCGCGCGGCCCTGATCGGCCGTCTATGCGGCATATATAACACTGCGCATGATAAAAAGATGCCGACCGCGGCCGAAGATATCAAAACCTTCGCCATGAAACGCCTGCCGGAGGCGATTAAACTGCAAACCAACAATTATCAATCGGCCGTCAACCAGGTGGCCGACGCCTTGCACTACGTGGCCGGACCGCGCGATGCTTTGGCATTTTTAATCGAACGGATCGAGCACGAGCCGGTCTGGTTCCGGCTGAACAACACGGACTCATGGAACCAGTTCGGTTGGAAAATCAGCGATTGGCGCCTGGAAGTCAATCCTCTTGGGGATCTGGAAGAGCGATTGTTGGGGATCGTTAGCGCCGAATTGAGGCGTGATCTGGAATCCAGGCAAACGCATAACCCCACAATTTACCGCATAAATTACGGCAATCCCAATCACTTCTGGGCGGAAAAGACCGATGCCTTCGCCAAAACCGCCGAAGAAGTGCTCGCCGAGCGAAAGAAATCCGCCGCGGAGGTGGTCTATATCGCCCAGTATTTCTACAATGGCTTGCACCGATTCGATCGGGCCATCGAAATTCTCTTAGATGCCTACCGTGAACAGGTTCTCGACGAAGGGGGGCAATCGCAGTTAGTGCAATATCTGCACGAGCAAAATCGACAAGGCGAGTCGATTCCCATACTACTGCCGCTGGTCGAGCGCCGGCCGGATAACATGCAATATCGCGTGTGGCTAATGCACGCCTATTTTTGCGCCAATCGCCGGGCTGAATTGACGGAACTTCTCAGACAAACCGACGACTATTTCCATGAAGCAAACCGCTGGAACGAATCCGCAATGGCCGCTCTGGCGGCAAGTTGCCTGGAAAACCAACTCTACGAGCAATCGGTGGCGTACTATAAAGAGCTGATTCCATTGCACCAGCGGACACAGCCGCGCCGAGGAATAGGCAACGGCACGCTTTCGGACTACTACGCGAAAATGGCGCTGGCTTATGCGGGCTTGAAAAAAACGGCCGAGGCCGTCGATGCAGCCTGCGGGGCAATCATCAGTTGGGGACCGCGCATCGCCGAGCGCAAAGCGGCACTTGAATCGCTCAAACAAGTCCTCCGCCAATCGCCCGACCTGGACGCATACGTCGTCGAACTGGACAAGCAATGCGCCGAAACCGGTTTGCAAAATCCAATCGTGCGCAAGGCAATCGGACAGGTATTCGCCGAAAAGCAGCAATACAGCAAGGCTGTCGGCCAGCTAAAACTGGCATGCGAACTGCAACCGAACGATACCGAAACCTATCAACAACTGATCGACTGTTACGATAAACAAGGCGATAAGGTTGGCGCAATCGAACAATTGCTTCAGGCCGTGCAACTTTCGCGGCGCGAGATCAAACTTTATCAGGACCTTGGCAAGCGATACGAATCGCTGGGCAAGGGCAAGGAAACCGAACGGGCATACACCTCGATCGTTGAAGTCCTGCCCAATGAATCGGAAAGCCACGCCCTGTTGGCGGAAATTCGCCAGGATCAAAACCGCTGGCCAGAAGCCGCCGCCTGTTGGCAACAAGCCGCGAAATTCCGCTCGCTGGAGCCGACGGGCTTGCTTAAGCTTGCCGCCGCACAGATCCATCTAGGCCAATGGAACGCGGCCGAGGCAACGCTCCGACGATTGGAAACCACCGGTTGGCCAGCCCGTTTCGGCGACGTATATGGACAAGCCGCACAGATGCGGCGACAAGTGGAAGAACATCGCAAGTGAAAAGATCAGTTCCTCCAGTTCGTATGATCTTAGCTGAAAAACATTGAGTAGGCGACCGGAAGGCATAAAGAGCATAAAGAGAGCGCGTATAAAACCGGGTGGCCGCGGGCTTTCATCTCCCTGGGCCACCCGGTCGTCTATTCCTTCTAAATTCCCCTCCCCCTATTCGTTTATTTGCATTGAATTCACAACGATTATGCCGTGATCTTCAAGTAATTGCCCGGGTGTATCCATAATAGCACATCCGATTAGTGGCACAGCGGGCATATTCTATGGGATCCTTTCGACCGCTAAGAGGATGGTCGGGGATTTGTATGAGTCATACGAATTCTAATTAAAAAAACAGCGCGCATTCTATTGCGCCCTCCCAGATTGCCCATTATAGTATAGCGACACCCAAACAAGGAGGTCGCTATGGAAGTGAGAGATCATCTGCCTTTAGCAGAATTAGAGCGTCTGGAGCGCGATGCTCGGCGATGCAAACGTTTGCGGATTATCATTTTAGCAATTAGATGATATATCGCCCCGGCGATTGGAATGTCACTGGGTTTGTCGCGACACGTGTGCCAGGACTGGGTTTATCGGTTCAATGAGCAGGGATTACAAGGGCTCGAAGATCAATGGGGCGGACATCGCCATGGTCCACTAACGCCGGAGGAAGAACAGCAAATGAGGCAGCGGCTGGACGTTGGGCCGATGCCAGAGGATGAAGTTTGTTCGCTTCGAGGCGTTGATGTGCAACGTATTCTGGCTCAGGAATTTGGCGTGCTCCGCTCGCTGCCTGCCGTGTATTACTTGCTGCATCAATTGGGCTATTCATATCTGCGGCCCCGGCCGCGTCATCGCAAATTCGATGCGGTAGCACAGGCGGATTTTCAGCGTCGGCTACCAGAGCAGATTACGGCGATTGCCGCAGAACATCCGGGAAAACAGGTGCATGTCTTCTTCCAAGATGAGGAGCGATTCGGCCAGCAGGGGACCACGACCAACGTCTGGGCATCGAAGGGATCGCGACCCGTAGCAGTGCGTCAGACACAATACGAGTACTTGTGGGTTTTAGGGGCCGTGTGTCCCGATACAGGGATAGCTGAAGGATTGTTAAGCCCTCGCCTGAACACCGCGGTGGTCAATGTGTTTCTCCGTGAGTTCTCACAAACACTAGCTGACAATGAACACGCCGTGATGATCTGGGATGGCGCCGGTTTTCACCGGAGTAAACAACTCCGAGTACCTGAAAACATCACCCTGGTGCAATTACCGCCCTACAGCCCGGAGCTTAATCCGATTGAAAATCTCTGGCACTATCTTAAAAGCCACTATTGGTCGAACCGGGCATATGCTGACTATGACGCTTTGGAAGATGCAGCTATAACCGCCTGGCATACCGCGGTCCTCGACCCAGAGGTCATGAAGTCTGTCTGTGCCGTCACCTACCTTAAACGCGCTGATTTAAATTAGAATGCGTATTAGAAGCGCTGTTTTAAATTAGAAAGCGTATCAAACAATATTTACGAAAATAGCGGGAAAATATACACAAGTCAATAGTTCGGCAACCTGCAAGAATAGCCCACACCTCTTCCTAAATCGATTTAATGCGCTCAACTGCCCGCGGATGAGGGGGATATCGGAACAGGATACATCCGGTACAATATGTATTCTTGAATCTCCCGGTAAACGTTCGGCATTCGTGGGTCTTAAATAAATGGAACGCTCGGACTCGATCAATTGGCTTGCCCAGGCGGCCGATGAATTCAACCGCCGCGAGAATCGCACGGATGGAGCCGGCGTGGCTGCATGTCTTTCCAACGGGTTGACCATCTTACGCGAAGCGCTCTACCTCCGCGTGTATAAGGACGTGGAAAAGAACATGGGAAAGGATTCGATGCTGGCGCCTGTTTCGGAAAGCAAGGCCGAAAAACAGTCGATTGAAGAAATCGAAATTTATCAGGCTGCCGAATCGGCGTTAATGGCAAAACACGCCGGCTATGTCAGCCAGGCCGAAGATTGGTATTTTCCTTGGCTGGCCCGGCTCCGCTTGGGAGAGCGAGGACAGATTGCAGAAGTCCTGGAGCGATCCAAACTTTATACATTGAAGGGCCCTGATGACCGCCGACTTGCATTCATGGACTCCTTGGCCCGAGTTCTGCCGGAGTCGCGGGAGGCGCCCTTGGTTTTATTTCGTCTGGCGCCATTCTCGGTGCAGATCGCCACAGCGCGGGCCTTTGGCGATCGCGGCGCCGCCTCGAAACTCAGGCGCGAACAAGCCGTCATTTTACCGGCCATTGCCGATTGCCGGCAGTGCCGCGCGCAGGTTCTGGAATGCGTGGAACAATGCCGCGCATGCGGCAATCCGCTTTGGAAATATGAATGGCTGACCGCGGTCGATTAGCGCCGCAGGCTGAAAATAATTCCCGCGGCGGCGGCGATCAAGAGGGCTAGGGTGGAGGGTTCGGGGACGGGGGCCAGGGACGGGGCGGCGGAGAGGGGGCCGCCGGGGATGGGGTTGATGGTGACGGTCGAGCCGGCGGCGATGGAAAGCACTCCGGTTTGGATGCTGTCGGCGGTGAGGATCGAAGGGGCAAGGCCGTCGCCAACACTCAGCGTGCCGGTCCCGGAAATATTCGCAAGTTGGGCCGAGCCGCCCAAGGAAAAGGTCAAGCTTCCGTTTACGCTTACATTTTGGGCATTTAAAGTCCCGCTGACCTGCAAATTGGATCCATTGGCGATGGTCGCATCCGTGGTCAATGACAAGGAGCCGGCGGAGTCGATGGCCACCTGGCCGCCGCCGCTAATGGCCAGGGAATTCGCCTCTTGGGGCGAGGTGACGTTGACCGTGTAGTGCGTATCGACAACCGCCTGGCAGGTGTAGTTGGGAAACGGCGGTGCGGAGTCGGTCCAGGTGGCGTTGGTCCAGGCGCCGCTGGCGCCGGCGTTCCATATTGTTTGATGCAGATTGACGATGTGGATATAGGCGATGCCCGCCGGAAAAGAGGCGCTAGTGTCGCCGAAATCGCTGGTCCAAGGTCCTTTGACGTAATTCGCTCCCACATTCTGCAAGATCACCTGGTACGCCGAGCCCACCGGGGCCCCGGACGGGTTGACGGTCAGCCAGGCCAGCACGCCGTTGGCGCCGACAGTGCCGGAAGACGTGCTCGTTGCGGTCGCGGCGATCAAGTTATTTCCCGCACTGCCAAGATACACGGGCAAAGGCGTGCCATCGTCAAGGGTTCCGGTCCCGGTGTTATTGCCGTGAAAGATCGTGCCCGGGCCGATGACGTCCAGATTAGTGATTCGCGGCGCGGTGTTCACGCCGCCGTTGACCGTGCCGCCGTCGCCGATCTGCACGGCCAGATCGACGCCTTCCACTTGTTCGGCGGGACTGCTGGAAACCAGGATGGGAATCTGCCGCTGGGCATTTGTATTAAGCATGTACTGATCACTTACGCTGACCAACGGGCTGCCCAGGGCCGGGGAGACCGTCAACAAAAGCCACAAGCCGTAACCAAGAATGCGCCTGTTCATGTTGCTTTCTTCTATTCTTTCTTGTGCCGCAGGGCGGCAAATACATTGTCAATCGCATAAGCCGGGGATTTGTCCGATTTCGCCGGTAAACAGTCGTTAAGGAAAGTCTCGATATCGGCCGGCGCGGATGAATCGCCCGGCTGGCCGTCTTCTTCGGCAAGCGATAACCGCGCAAGCGAACGCGCGAAAACGGCGTCGTGCAAGCGATCCTGCAGCGGCGCGGCAGGGTTGTGCGGCGCATTGTCGATCCGGTTCTCAGGCTCCGCCGTCGATATCTGGTTTACACGCTCCGGCAACGTTATCTGGTTCCAACGCTCCGGCGCGGGAACCCATTGGTCCGACGCCACGGCGTTGAGACTCGCGCTAAACAGAATTGCGTTTCCTGCAATGTCCCGCGGATGCAAAACGCCCGGGAATTGCACTGCCACGCTGGAAAGCGGGAGCGAGGCAAGATCCGGCACTACCGGACAAGCCGGCAACGGCGCCGGCGCGAACGGCGTTTGCACGGGCGCGAAAGCCGGCGCAGCCTGCGCGATTTCCGCCGCCGAGGGCATGGGCATTTCCAAATCAGAGGCCGACTGGTCTTCAGACGGCATCAACGGCCGCGAGGTCGAGTTTTCCGCCGACAAGGCCGCCGTCCGGGATATGGCGTCGTCTTCCAACAATACCGCCGGCGGCAAGATTGCGACATCCGCCGTCGCCGGCTGCGAGGTCGTAATATCCGCGACCGCCGACAGCGGTTGCAATGTGTCGCCGGCCGAGAGCGGAGCGCCCAGCGGGGGGTCGATCAATTGCAAAGGATTGCCGCCCACGCCGTCGGTGCGATTGTGCCGAGCAATCAGATCGTCGGTGACGTTGACTCGGCCGTCGCGGTTGTAATCGTAATGGTTGTCGATCGCCGCCGACGAAAAACCGGTCTTGTGCGTGCGCGAACCTGCTTCATCCGCCGAATCGACCACGGCGTCAGCCGCGCTATTTCCAGATTCGCCTATGGCGTTGCCGAAGCAAAACACGTCGGCCGAGCCCAGCCCAGTGTTGGCGTCGGCCAGGACCGTCACTTGCAGCCACTGGTTCTGGATGGCGTTGTCGGCCCAGATGATGGTCACCCGGTCCGAACTGCCCGTGCCGCCGCCGCCGGGCGCGGAAACGCTGATAGGGTCGGGGGCGGCGGTCCATCCCGCTCCGTTGCCCACCTGAAACTGGAAGTCAGCGGCGCTTAATCCGCTGTGGTTGGCTAGGTTCTGTATGTCGATCATTATCCCGTTGATGCCCAGGCTGTAACTGGTGTAGTTGCCGAAGGCCCCAGTCAGGCCGGGCAAAAGCGCCGTCTTGTCCGTTGCAATAGCGCCATTGTCCGAGATGGCGTCGAACTTGGAATTGTTGTAAAAAATGTACCGGCCGGCAATAGTTACGGGGAGGATGGTAAAGGTGCGGATATAATCTCCGCCCGCCAGGCTGTTTTCATCGCCGTCCAGATAATTGCCGCTAATGTCGCGCAGCCCGCCGGCGCCGCCGCTTGCGCGGATAGTCAAACGATATGTATCGGCAGGCAAAAGGCCGCCGAGATTTAAAGTAAGGAGGCTTGCGCCGGTTTGGGAATTGTAGACGTAATTTGGCGTAAGGACGTAGACCACGTCGTCGCTGTCGCCGAAAATACCGTTAACGGCCCGGCGGAGTTCATAATTGCCCGCGGCATTGGCATCGGTCGAATTTAGCTGTTCATTGAAATTAACGCCGATCTGGGTTACATATGCCCCGGCCGTACCGCCGGCATCGATCAGCAAAGGCGTAGTGGCGATCACGATGGGCAGTACATGGTTGCTGCCGGCTAGATAGATATTCGGGGTCGGCGGGGTTGGCATGCCGTAACCAAGATAAAAACTTGGATCAGTGGGCTGATTGTAGGCCACGTTCTGGAAGGCGACCGACTCCCGGTACTGCGTATCGTCCATCAAGGTGTAAATGCGGTTGGTGGCCGAGATGGTTGTGGTCCAGATTTGCAGGGCGGTGCTGTCGGTTTTTCTCCAGATGACCTCTTCCCGCCAATCGCCCAGGATATCGGCGACCAAGCAGGGATCGTGTTTGCTGCCATTGTTAGAGCTAAGGCCGGCAGGCGCATACACCAAATTAGTCCCCCTGACATGGTCTGTATAGTTCCAAGGGGAAATGGTTGTTCCGTCGAGCTCTTCGCGTCCCAGATTGGCATCCCACCAGATTCCGAAGTTGATAAACATATTACTAGGCTTGGCGTAAATGGCGGTGCCTTGCGCGTCGTAAATGTAGCCGTTGTTACTGGTCCAGGATTCGTATCCGGGGTAGTTCGGATCGATATCGAATGCATTGCCGCGGCCGACGTCGGTTCCGCCGCCGTCGATGCCGTAGTAATCCTGCCCGGTTGCCGCGTTGCGAAATTCGCCGCCGTAAATCTCATATAAACTGGGTGTTTCGTGCACATCAAAGACTTCCTCACCCGGACGAGATAGATCCATGTCGGTCATTTGCATGGCATCGCCGTGGCCCAGGAGGGTGTTGTAGAGCGGCTGCCCATTGTCGTCGATCGCGCACGCACCGTAGATAATCTCGTCTTTGCCGTCTCCATCAACGTCGCCAATACTCAGATTATGGTTTCCCTGACCTACGAAGCTTTGATTGATATTGCCGTCTTCCCCCGTGGCCGCTTCGAATGTCCAGACATGAGTCAGGGTTCCGTTGCGCCAGTTCCAGGCAGTAATGAAATTTTTCGCCGCATATCCGCTTTCGGGACTGTAATACCCACGACATTCCACCAGGCTGGGCTTTCCAGTACCATCCAGGTACGCCACAGCGGCCAGGTAACGTTCGCTGCGGTTGCCGTAGTTATCTCCCCAATCGCTCACATTGCCCCTGGCCGGCAGATAATTGGTTGTGGCCATAGCCGCGCCTGTCTGGCCGTTAAAAATCGTCAAGTACTCGGGCCCGGTCAGTATGCGGCCATCAGAATTGCGGTAATCGGCATTGGGATTATCGTTGCCCAGAATAACGTTGTTTCCCAGGCCGTCCTTTGTGCCTGGGGCGGTCTTCATGGCTATTTCAGCCTTGCCGTCGCCATCCAAGTCGTAGACTATGAACTGCGTGTAATGGGCGCCGGCGCGGATATTTATCCCCAGATCAATCCTCCATAGGCGAGTGCCATTCAATTTATAGGCATCAAGATAGACATTGCCAGAATATCCGGGGTCCTGACTGCCATTGTCGTGGGAATTAGACGGGTCCCACTTCACAATGATTTCGTATTGGCCGTCGCCGTCCACATCGCCCACGCTGCAATCGTTGGCACTATAGGTACAAGTCACTCCATCGGGCGTAGTGACGCCGGCGGGAATTATGAGCGGAACCGAGAGGAATTGCTGGACCGGCGAGCTTGCCGCCAGGGTGTACGATTCGCTGGGCGCTTGTTCCACGCCGCCCACCACGGGGCGAACGTAATATGAATTGCTCACTGTTAGACTGGGCGGGGTATCGACATAATCAGTGGTTGTGGTAAGCGGAGAACTATTGAGTTTGACCGCCGCGCCGCCACCGGCTGAACGATAGAGGTTAAAGGCAATACTTGACGGATCGGTTCCTAACAGGCGCCAGCCGATATATACCTGGGTAGTGTTCTTCCGGACCGCCACCATCCCCCGGTTTAAATATTCCATCTGCCGGGCTTGCTGCGGACTGGAAAGGGCTAATTGCGCGTTTGTGGAATCCGACGCAATCACCGCAACCGGCGGGGCCGAATTATTCTGAATAGAATTCAACAAACTATCATCGAGCGCGTTCGGGCTCGCCGAGCTGAGCAATAAGCGAGGCTCCAGATGGTCGAAGACCAGCCGTTTATCCTGACGACGGCGAAGCGAGGAAAGTTTGGCTTTCATGATAGAACTTTATTATGGTGGAAGAATAGATATCAGATCGAGTCCTGAAATCTGGAATCATCCGCATCCACAGACAAGCGAATAATTCCCTGATTACATGTAGCCATTTCAGGGGTGCGTACACAATCCTGATAATAAACTCACATTATTACAAAAGATATTATGGCACAAAGTAGTTAAAATTGATAGTCTTTTCTCGGTGA
>JBEKSO010000124.1:0-9860 GCA_049516935.1 Thermoguttaceae bacterium | reverse complement strand
ATTCATATTCATAAATAGGCATATAGAATACTCACATTAAAATCCTGAAAAAATCACCACGGAGTTCCCATGTAACTCCGTGGTGTTCTCTAATGAGTATTATACTTATTTAATAGTTTCCCGGTCCAGGGGGCGGCGGAGTATAAGGCATTTGTCTGGACCCTTGTCCGTATCCGGGGCCACCGCCGTTTCGGTACATGCTACCGTACCCGGATCCATAGCCTTGACCCGATCCATATCCTGGTCCATACCCGGGCGATCCGCCGTAAGGCATGCCCATCCCCGGTCCGTTCTGGAAAGGTCCTGCGCCCCAACCGGGATTCTGCATATGTTGCAGCAGGCCGTATGGATTCTGCCAGGAATCGAAAGGCAAAGTCCAGGGGCCTTGCGGATTACCCCAAGGTCCGTAAGGCGTGGCCCCTGCGCGGTAAGGGAATTCCCATTCGCCGTAGGGCCGGATCAAATCGCCCAATCCCCATGTCTGCACCACGTGCAATCTGTCGGCGGTGCCGCCCCGGCCCAAGAGTTCAAACTGATAGTGGCGATACCCGCTCTCCATATATGTGGGATCGTCCTTATAATATGAAACCTGTTCCGGTTCGTACTGGTCGACGCGTTGGCCGGTGTCCGGATCGTGACTGAAATACGAGTGCCGGAAAATCCAGGAAGTTTCCTCCTGATCGGTGCAAAAGACCGCCGGGCAATCGCAACCGGCCCGAACAGTAGTTATCGCCGCCATGGCTGGTAAAGCCATTAGAACTGCAAGATGCCATTTCATGGGAGTAAATACCTGTTGAAAAACGTCATCATGACTGCCATCGACGTATCAAAAAAGCCACATTTTCTCGAATTTCTTGCTGAAAAACACGGATGACGGATATTAAAGCAAGTCCCGGGCCAGAAGGGAGGTTAGAGGAGATAGGGAATAGAGGATTAGTGGGCGGCAGACAGTAGACGGTAGGCAGTATGTTTAGCCGCGACCGGGCATCCCGTTAAGATCTTCACTTGAACAAGGTCTTATTTGCAGCATTTTTATTAACCGATTCGCTTTTCATAAAACAGACACATACCGCTTGGTTTGTATTGTCCAAAGGCGGAAATTTTGTAGAATCCGAATTTCTCGTAAAGCTTGAGGGCCTCGGATTGCCTGACGCCTGTTTCCAATCTTAAGACGTTCAGTTTTAATCGCAGAGCAATATTTTGCAGTTCGGTTAATATTTTGTATCCGATGCCTTTTCCCCGTTCGCCTGGCAATACGAACATGCGTTTTATTTCGGCATATTGCCCCCTTACTATTCGGATCGCTCCACAACCAACGTATTTATGTCCTTCTATGGCGGTCAAAAACATGATGTCTGGTTTCAATAATGTTTCTATATCTAACAGGTGATTACACTCGGGCGGATAAAGCGATAACAGATACTCGTCTAACTTCTCGATCAGCTCGGCTACCGGTTTATTGTTCGGTTTTTCGATTTGAATTGTAATCATAATTAGATGGGGCAGGTCGTAATTGACGCTAGAAAAAAATTGTTATTGCTGGTTCGATTTCTTATAGACCGCAGGCGCTGCCGCTTGCACCGTGACTTCGTATTCGGGCAAAGCGGTTATCGTTTTTAGTTCGGCTTGCAGTCCGCGGGATTTAAGCTGGGGATCTTCCAGGAAGATATTCCGCTTCTCGGTCAATGGCATGAGTTGCATCTCTCCATTTTGTTCCTAATGTGTGGATTCGAGCAGCCCGCAATTGATTCCGTGGTGGTTGGGGCAAGGGACGTTGTCCAATACGACGCCCTCGACTTTGCCGCACTTCGTGCACACGCTGTGCTTGTGTTTCAACGACGCCACGGCCGGGTCGTTGATGGGGATGAGCCTGGTGCGGTGGATGGTCAACTGCCTTTGGGTTGCCTCGTGAACGACCAGGAGGCAACCTTCCAGGATTTTTGGAGGTTGAGCATCGGCGAGGACAAAGGTATCGGGAGGAACCACGCCTGCCGGAGTTAAAATGTAGAATTTGGGTTTTTCTGTCATGCTGTTTCTCCAATTCTCGACTTAGGTAAATATGCGCTTTTGGTCCGGCGATTTTTGTGATCTGGAATTCCGGCCATTGGCCCTGAAATCATCTAAGAGCTACTAACAAAATAAAGTTAAAGGTTCAATTGTGTGCCACTGCTTGCAAGCAAGCAGTGGCACACCTCATTTTGTTAGATGCTCTAAAGTAATTATATCTGGCCGGTAAACCGCGGGGTAGCCGCTTTATTTTCCCACCACCAGGATCATAAAACTGTTTGCAATCGGCGTCGGGCGTTGTCTGGAGCCTTCGGGAGTTGGGGGGAATTGCGCGGTGGGCAGATAAATATTGTGTGTCGTAAGATCGATGGCCATGGTGCGGGCGCCGCGCTCGGTGGTAACGTTCTCGGCCGCCTCGAACTTGCCCGGCGACAATTCCCTCACCACGGTCAAAGTCCCATCGCCGTTGGAGCTGAATGCCAGACCGGCGCCGGGATCGAAACCGTTTCCGTCCACGCCCAGGCCAATGGCCACGGTGGATATGAGTTTGCCCGAGTCGGCGTCCAAGATGGTCATCATTTTGTTGCCGCATCCGGAAAATACGCGGTGATGTTCCGCGTCGAAACCCATTCCCGAAGGTTCTTCGCCTGGTTTAAGGGAAAACCGCCTCGTAACCGCGAGATTTCGGCTGTCGATTTCCACGACCTCGCTAGTATCTTCGATGTTCACGTAGATTTTTCCCACACCGTCGGCCTGGGCGAATTCCGGTTTGCCGCCCAAGGGAATGGTCTTGGCGACTTCTCCGCTGGCGGCGTCGAATGCCGTAGCATCGTTGCTCCGCCCGTTAAAGGTAAAGACTTTCTTGGCAGCCGGGTCGTACAAGATGGCATCCGGATTCGTTCCGGTTTTCACTTGCCCCAGGACTTTCAGGGTTTTAAGATCGAAAATGGTCGACGTATTCGCCCGCCCATTGCTGGTAAACCCGCGATTGAGCTCCGGGGCAATCGCGATTCCATGCACGCCTTGGGTGTCGGGAATATCGCCCGCCAACATGTCGGTATCCAAGTTCACGACCATCACGTGATTGCCCCGCGAAACGTAGAGGCGCCGGGCCGTGCTGTCCACCGTCAGGTAGTCCCACCCGCCTTCGCCGCCAAGCAGCAGCTTTTTGATCACATGATATCCCGGCTCCGCCGCAAAAACGCTTGCGCCGATAGCCAGCCCGCAGAGCATTAAGAGAGTTTTCACGGGGACGTCGCCTTTTGTCGGTTGTTAAGACAAATTTCGCCCCGCGCGAGCGCCGGGGATATGGTGTCTATGAAAAAGAATATTGCTTTGAAAATCAGAGCCGGGGCGTGTCGCCCCGGTTTTACCGGACCGACACGGTCCGGCTCCGATTAAATATAACGCCATTATTTCCCGACTCTCAATAAACGAAGTTGCTTCCAAGAATCCTTTAGTGCCCATTGTCCACTGCCTACCGTTCCCTTCTTACTCCGGTCTAATAACCATCAATTGTTCTTCTTTTGGATCGTAGATGTAACTGTGGCCCGGGGGCAAGGTGGGCAGTTGGATGCCATTTTTTTTGATCACCTTTTCCATGAACTCTTCGTTGGTTTTCGGCCCTTTAAAGTCATTTTCAAACTTGTACGCGCGGAGGCATTCGGGAATTTGGATTTCAAACATGATCCGTTCCTTGGCGGCAAAGTACGTGGACACGGGCGTGCCGATAATGCCGCCGCCGTATCCGCGGCCTTTATCGCCCGAGCCGACTTGGGCCTTTTCCATCGTCATGCCCGGCGGAGGCGTGGGTGAAACTGGTCCTTTTGCCTTTGGCGGCGGGACCGGCTTTTGCTCTGCCGCGGTGAATGCCTCATCGGGCGGCGCAGGCGGCGGCTTGGGCGCTTCGACCTTTTTCGTTTCAGCCTGAGTGGACGCCGCCTTTTCGTCCGGCGGTTGCGCGGTGTTTTGCGAAGTCGAACTGCCGCACCCCGCGGTCAAGACGAGTAACAAAGCGATAATGAATAATTTGTGGTGCATAATATTATCCCCTTCACTGTTGATAACTTCCCCCGGGTGTATTCACCCGGGGCTTCTATGTTGGGGCAGCAGTTTAACTGCTGCCCCAACATAGCGATCTAAATATTTATTTTACCTTTTGCTTTATATCACATTTTATCTCATTAACCGCCGAAATATCAAAACGAAATTGCCATTTTTCCATCTCGGCCAAGGCCGACTGCCTGGTCATATTATAATCCAGCGGCGTTAGGGCCACTTTGCCTTCTGATAGCACGGAAAGATCGGTTTCGTGTCCGACCGTGGCCGAAGGCGGACCGCCGGTCAGCCAGTAGTAATCGCGGCCCCAGGGATCGGTCCGTTTCTCGAAGCGGTCGCCGTACCTGGTAATGTTCATGGGAACGGTGCAGATTTCGGGAATGCCATCCAACGCCGCGGTGGGAATATTCAAATTATACAGTTGCGGGTCAGGGCTTTTTTTATGCAGAATTTGCTCGATGATGATCCGCGCCAGCCGGGCGGCCTTGTCGAACTGAGGGTGTTCGTCATATTGCAGGGATACCGCCGCACTGGTAATGCCGAAAAAAGCCCCTTCTATGGCCGCCGCCACCGTGCCCGAGTACAGTACGTTTATGCCCGCGTTCAAACCGCTGTTGATGCCGCTAAGCACTAAATCGGGTTGGCTGGGACAAAACTGGTGGATGCCGATTTTGACGCAGTCGGCCGGGCTGCCTTCGACCGCCCAGCCTAAACGCTCCTCGCCGTTTGGGCTGTCCTGATGAAACACCTCCTTGACGATAAGTGGGGTCAGATACGTGATCGAATGGCCCACCCCGCTTTGTTCGGTTGCCGGGGCCACCACTACCACTTCGCCCAAGCGGCGCATTTCCCGGGCCATTGCCGCCAGTCCGGGCGCGTAAATCCCGTCGTCGTTGGTCAATAGAATCAGCACAAAAAGGGTTCAGGGTTCAGGGTTCAGAGTTCAATAACATTAATTTTATCTTAATGCCAACCGGCAATTGTCACAATGGGTATGACATTAACGTATTATCCCACATCGAGTTATGTCAATCTCAGGTAGTGCGTCTTTGCCAATAAACCGCTTGCGGTTTCGCGATGTAACGAAATATACGCCTACTATCCGGCATTTTTTTGTAATTTATAATGATATGTTTTCACCTAGGACGTGAGCATGACTAAAATTGCCGACGAAAGAGTGTTGGTTTTAGACTTTGGTTCACAATACGCGCAACTTATCGCCCGGCGGGTTCGGCAGCAGCACGTTTACTGCGAGATCGTCCGGCACGATATAACACCCGCCCGACTGAGCGAACTGGCCCCTAAGGGGCTCATCCTATCCGGCGGACCTGCCAGTGTGTACGAGCCCGGAGCCCCCAAGTGCGATCCGGCGATCTTCAAACTTGGCTTGCCGGTGCTGGGCATTTGCTACGGCATGCAGTTGGCCTGCGAGGCCCTTGGCGGCCGGGTGCAAAGCGCCCCTGCCCGCGAGTACGGCCGGGCTCATTGCCGGATTATCAAGGAAGACGAATTTTTCGCCGGCCTGCCGGCCGAAACCGATGTCTGGATGAGCCACGGCGACCAAGTTTCGCAAATATCCGAGGATTTCATATCCCTGGCCGCCACCGAGACCTGCCCGTTTGCCGCGGTCAAGCATCGTTCATTGCCGATTTACGGTTTGCAGTTTCATCCCGAGGTGACGCATACCCCGCTGGGCGATAAAATCCTCGGCAATTTCCTCAGGAAAGTTTGCCGGTGTCAAGGCAAATGGAAGTTGGGCGATTTCGCCCGGGAAACCGTGGAGGCCATCCGAGGTCGAGTAGGAAAACATCGGGTGGTATGCGGCCTGTCGGGCGGAGTGGATTCGGCCGTCACGGCCGCCCTGTTGTGGCAGGCCATCGGTCCGCGGCTTTCCTGCATCCTGGTGGACAACGGGCTGTTGCGCAAGGACGAGGAAGAATCGGTCATCAAGGAATTCTCCGACCACTTCAAGACCGATTTGCACGTGGTCAAGGCTGAAGAGAAATTTCTTACCGCCCTGGCCGGCGTTACCGATCCGCAGGAAAAACGCCGCCGCATCGGCCACGCCTTCATCGAGTGCTTTACCGACGAGGCGGCAAAGATCGAAGGCGGCCGGTTCCTGGCGCAAGGCACCCTGTATCCGGACGTGATCGAAAGCGGCGGCTCGCCCGACGGCCCGGCAGCCACCATCAAATTGCATCACAATGTGGGCGGATTGCCCAAAGATTTGGCTTTCGAACTGGTCGAGCCCCTGCGAGATCTATTCAAAGACGAAGTTCGCGCCTTGGGCACCAAACTGGGACTGCCCGAAGACATCGTCTGGCGGCATCCCTTTCCCGGCCCGGGACTGGCCGTGCGCTGCGTGGGCGAGGTCACAAAAAAACGGCTCGATACCCTGCGCGACGCCGACGCCATCGTGGTCGGCGAGATCAAGCAAGCCGGGCTGTATCGTTCAACGTCACAGGTCTTTGCCGTGCTTTTGCCCGTGCAGAGCGTGGGCGTAATGGGCGACGCCCGCACCTACGCCGACGTGGTGGCCGTTCGGGCCGTGGCCAGCGAAGATTTCATGACCGCCGACTGGTGCCACCTACCATACGAGGTTCTAGCCCGCATTTCCACGCGGATCATCAACGAAGTCAAAGGCGTGAATCGCGTGGTCTACGACATCAGCAGCAAACCCCCGGCGACTATCGAATGGGAATGAAAAAGTGGACAATGTAAGTTTAGCCGCGACCCGTAGGGGAGCGGGCCTTATTCGTTGATCAAAGGGTAAGGGGAACTTAAATGAATTTATTTCAAGAAAAAATACAAGAATTTGTACGAAGTGGCTCGAAGTGTTATGACTGGAAAGAATACCAAAATTGGAATAATAGAGTTTATCACTTCCTCTGCACAGTGATTGACACTAAAACTGCTGAAATTTTTAATAGTCTAAAACAAGATAGTGGTTCAGTTACTAATGCAGTATCCGGCCAAATTGGCTGCTTAGAAGGATTAGTTCTTAAGATTGAAGCCAAGGGCTTAGATGCAGAGACATCATCAAAACAGCAAGAAGTTCAATTTAAACAAACAAAAAAAGTTTTTATTGTACATGGCCATGACAATGAATCAAAAGAAATAACTGCTAGGTTTATTGAAAAATTAGGTCTTGAACCTATTATCCTACATGAACAACCCAATTCTGGACGAACAATCATTGAAAAATTCGAAGTCTTTTCTGATGTTAATTTTGCTGTTGTACTTTTGACTCCAGATGATATTGGAGGTCCATCAAATACACCAAATGAACAAAAATCAAGGGCACGTCAGAATGTGATTTTAGAACTTGGATATTTTATGGGTAAATTGGGCAGGCAAAGGGTATGTGCCCTTTATAAATCAAATGTGGAGATCCCTTCAGATTTTCAAGGTGTCTTGTATATAGAACTTGATCAGCCTGGAGCTTGGCGAAAAAAACTTGCACAAGAATTTGTTCAAGTGGGTTTTTCAATTGACCTGGAAGGATTACTTAGCTCTTAATTCAAGTAATAGTTCTAAAGACGAATGCTAGAAAAATAGACAGATAATTATGGCCAACAAACCAAAAGAACAAAACTCGGATCAGCCCAACTTCGAGCAATCGCTGAAACGCCTGGAGGAAATCGTTCATGTTTTGGAAGAGGGCGAACTGGGTTTGAACGAGGCCCTGGAGCGGTACGAGGAGGGAGTAAAATTGCTGCGGCAATCGTACGATCTTTTGCAGCGGGCGGAGCGGCGGATCGAACTTCTTTCCGGAGTCGATGCCGAAGGCAATCCCGTCACTCAGCCCTTCGACGATACCGCCACCGCGGATAGTGACGAGAAATCAAAACGCCGGAAATCGATATAGCGTGGCACTGGCGTCTTGCGGTTGGGTGGCACTGGCTTCTTGCCAGTGTTGCCGCGGAAAAGCAGGGGCAAGATGCCCGTGCCACCCTGGTGCCCGTGCCATCCTGCCATGGAATAACTCGGGCAAGATGCGACGGATTAGTTCCAGGTTTACCGGGTATATTTCATTTTTATCGAATGCCTTATGTTTTTGCTCGAACTAAACGACCTGTGCAAACGTATATGCTGTTAGTAATGCGAGGATCGACAAACAAAAAAACACAAAAACCTTCCATCCCGGTGGGCTAGCGATGGGATAGACATTGTCCGGCTGCTGCTCTAAAATGAGGTCTTAGACGTTTTGAGAATGTCCTGAAATTGATATCTAGGCCGCCATAAATATTTGGCGGGTTAAAAGGGGAAAAACGCTTCACGCGGCCCCCGGTGTATTCACCGGGGGCTAAATATGCCTATTCTTTATTCCAGGACATCCTCTTAAACGCAGCATTAGCGTCGCTGATTCTAATAATTATTCTTCAGGAAAAATGATAAACTCTTCGCCGGCCACTTTGGATAATTATGCCGAAACGCTCTGTCCGCGGATCGAGGCGGCCTTGGATAGTTATTCCGACCTGGGCGAAGGCTGCCCCATAAAACTCCGCGAGGCCTTGCGTTACAGCCTTTTAGCACCCGGCAAACGCCTGCGTCCAATGCTAACGCTTTTGGCAGCCGAGGCCTGTGGCGGGTCGATCGAGGACGCCCTTCCCGCGGCCTGTGCGGTGGAAATGGTCCACGCCTATTCGCTCATCCACGACGATCTGCCGGCCATGGACGACGATGACCTGCGGCGCGGTCGGCCCACCTGCCACAAGGCATTCGACGAGGCCACTGCCATTCTGGCCGGCGATGCACTGCTTGCTTTGGCCTTCGAGGTGTTGGCTAAGCACGTTCGGCCTTCGGCATTGGCAGCAGCGTGTTGCGCAGCCTTGGCCGAGGCCGCTGGGGCATGCAATCTGGTCGGCGGCCAGGTCGACGACATGGCCGGCACGCACTTCGATGAAGGCCTGGATCTGCTGGAATCGATCGACCGTCGCAAGACCGGCGCGCTGATCCAAGTTTCCCTACGACTGGGTGGTATAGTCGCCCAGGCCGATGCCCGGCAGCTTTCCATTCTCGACCAATACGGCCGCCACGTCGGGCTGGCGTTTCAAATAATCGATGATCTGCTGGACGTAAATTGCAGCGAGCAGTCGCTGGGCAAAGGAGTGGGCAAAGACGCCCGGCAAGGGAAGCTTACCTTTCCGGGGGTCCTCGGTATTGACCAAAGCGCCCGGTATGCTGGAGAATTGATAAATAAAGCCTGCCAGGCGCTCGAGCCGTTGGGATCTCGAGCCGCCGGCCTGGACGCCCTGGCCCGATATGTCCTAAAAAGGAATCGCTAATGGACAAATTGCTTTCTAGCATTCATCAGCCGCAAGATCTGAAAAAGCTTTCACACGAACAGCTTAAGCAGTTGGCCGCGGAGATGCGTGAAGCGATCTGCCGGCTGGCTTGCACGCGAACCGCGCATTTCGCTTCCAACTTGGGCGTGGTGGAACTGACGCTTGCCCTGCACACGTCCTTCGATTTCCGCCGCGATCGCCTGGTTTGGGACACAGGCCATCAGGTTTACGCCCACAAGATGCTCACCGGGCGTTACGACGAGTTTCCCACCATGCGGGCCAAGGGCGGATTGATGGGCTATCCCAATCCGGCCGAAAGCGATTACGACCTGTTCATGACCGGCCACGCCGGCTGTAGCGTGGCCACTGCCTTGGGAATGCGCGTGGGCGATGAAATGCTAAAACCCAATCAGCCGCGGCACGTCGTGGCCGTGATCGGCGACGGCGCCTTCCCCTCCGGCATCGTCTACGAAGCCATGAACAACGCCGGCGGATTGAAAAAGACCC
>JBEKSO010000123.1:0-9882 GCA_049516935.1 Thermoguttaceae bacterium | reverse complement strand
TGAAATTGCTCAAGCAGGAGCGGGGCATCACTCCGGAGCAGTACGCCGACGACATAATCTGGCCCATGCTGGCCTTGCGCCGTCTGGCCGGCGATAAATTGCAGGTCAGCAAGGACGAATTAGTTAAGGAATTTGAAATTCAGTACGGCCCGGCGGTTAAAGCCCGGCTGATTTCCTGCAAGGAAGAAGGTAAGGCCAAAAAGCTCCGCGAAATGGCAGTTGCCAAGCCCGAGGAATTCGGAAATATGGCCAAGGATTATTCCGAGGACATGGCCAGTGCGGCGGCCAAGGGCTTGATACAGCCCATCCGCATGCACGGCAGTTATGAGGGTATCGAGCAGGCCGCCTTCAACATGGCCGACGGCGAGATATCGCAGGTGATTCCGGCCGGAGGGCAATACGTGATCATCAAGCGCGAGAGCCTGATTCCGGCCCGGGATTGCAAATTGGACGAAGTCGCCGGGCAGTTGGAAGAGGTCGTCCGCGAAGGCAAGATGCGCAAGGTGGCAAACGGCGTTTTCCAGGAGTTAAAGGACAATGCCAAGCTGGAGATTGTATGGGGCGATCCGGGCAAACAGCAAAAAACGCCTGGCGTGGCCGCCTTGATAAATGACGAGCCGATTACTATCCGCGATCTGGCCATGGAGTGCATAGACCGGCACGGCACAGAATTACTGGAGGTTTTGATCAATCGCGTCCTGCTCGAAGTGGAGAGCAAAAAACGTGACATCGTCGTTACTGACAAGGATATGAGCGAGGAGATCGCCCGGGCGGCGGCGCTGGCCGTGAAACCAAAGCCCGACGGCTCGCCCGACGTCGATGCGTGGATCGAGCAGATTACTAAAGCCGAGGGCGTTTCGCTGGAAATGTATCGCCACGACGCCGTTTGGCCCTCGGCGGCGCTGCGAAAATTGGCGGGTGAAAAAGTTGACGTTGCCGAGGACGATCTGCAAAAAGGCTTTGAGGCAAACTACGGAACGAAAGTCCGTTGCCTGGCGATCGTGCTCGATAATCAACGCCGGGCGCAAGAGGTCTTCGAAAAAGCGCGAAAACGCAATACCTCGGAATTCTTCGGCGATCTGGCCGCGCAATATTCGGTCGAGCCGGGCAGCAATGCCTTGCGCGGCGAAGTCCCGCCCATCAGAAAATGGGGCGGCCAACCGATTCTGGAAAAAGAAGCCTTTGCGCTCAAGCCCGGCGAACTATCGGGCATTATTCAAGCGGGCGACAAGTTCATCATCCTGCGATGCGAGGGATTCACCAACCCGGCGGATGTGAAATTCGCCGATGTCCGCGATGATATCTATAAGGATCTGTACGAAAAGAAACTATACCTGAAAATGGCCGAGTGTTTCGAAAAACTCCAGGACTCGGCAACGATTCACAACTATCTGGCCGGCACCAGTCATACGCCGAAGGAGATTTCCAAAGCCCCGGAAGGCATTAACCTGCCTACAATCAAACAGGTACCGGCAAAGAAAGGATAAGAGTAAAAAGTGAGGGCCGGGCAATTTATTGCCTGGTGAACGAACGCACCAAAAAAACTGCTTGTGGTTTCGCGAGCAGTTTTTTTATGTATCCATTTTATTCATCCTTCATCCTTCATCCTTCATCCTTTTTCCCTCATCTCTCAGCCCTCATCATTTTTTTTCTTCCGGCGGGACATAGAAGCGGGCCAGATTGATGCCGCCGCGGAGCTCTTCTTCCAGGAGCTTGACGCGTATTTCCATCCGCTCGACCATGCGTTGCAGTTGGGGAAGGACGTAGCGATGGGTATCTTCGGGCTTGGGCCGCGGGACGCCCGGATAGCCCAGGTGCCTCTGCAGCGCGGCAAAAAGGTATAAAGGATCTTTACGGCGATTGGCCAAGGCGATCTTGCCTTCTTTTTCGCCGAAAAGGATGGGTTTTTCGGCCAGTCCGCGGTTTTTTCGATACAGTTCGCTGCGGATATAGATCATATCGCAAAAATCCACCAGCCCCACCTGGCGGCGGACTGTGAGGATCCAATCCCGCCAGTCATCGTTATAGATGCCGTCGCCGGCCAAGGCCTCCAAGCCGCGGTCATATCCCAGCCGGTTGCGGCACACGGTCTCGAACTGGAACAGGAAAATGCCTTGGCAAGACGGGTTCGATGCCCGGAATTCGGCTTCGCACTGGAGGATCTCTAGCGCGATGCGGAAATCGAAGCGGCCTTCGGCCTTTTCCGCCTCGGCGATCACGAATGTCTGGAATGTGGTGAAATAATGCGGCAGCCGGGCCATGGCCGTGGCAAATCCGCCGGTAAGCTTCAGTTCGTCGGCCATGAAGTCGATGGCGTAGGGCAACTGCGTGGTGGCCAAAATTTCCTGGCGCGCGGCTATCAGCAGGTCCTGCGTCGACATGCTCTGCTGCATGCGCTCGCGGATAGTCTGGAAAAAATAAGCCTGTTCGACGTATTCTTCACGGGCTAGTAGCATTTGTAGGCTATAGGTCATAGGTAATGGGTTATGGCATTAGAGGTAGGTTATGCTTTAGCATAACATTGTGCAAGATACAAAATGAGTTATGCTAAAGCATAACCTACGGTTATTATCTCTATAGTTACCCACTAAACTCCAAACCCCTTGATATCCTAATTGTGAATTTCCCCGCCGAAAAGCTGGCCGACGTGACAGTCCGGCATCAAATTGAGCTGCCCGACGAGCAGATCGCATTGTTAGAGCGATATTGCGAACTGCTATGGCAGTGGAACGAGAAAATCAACCTTACTCGGCACACCGATTATGAGAAATTCGTTGCCCGGGATCTGGTCGATAGCCTGGCCTTTGCCGAATTCCTCAAGCCTGGCGAAAGAGTGCTGGACGTGGGCAGTGGCGGGGGCGTGCCCGGGGTGGTGCTGGCCATAGTGCGGCCGGATTTGAAGGTCTCGCTCGCCGATTCGGTTGGTAAAAAGGCCAAGGTGTTAAGCGATATCGTCCAGCGGTTGGATCTGAAGGTTCCCGTCCACAACGCCCGGGCCGAGGAGTTGTTGAAGCATGAGACGTACAACACGCTGGTGGTTCGGGCGGTCGCGCCGATGAGAAAGCTCCTGCGCTGGTTTCAGCCCCATTGGAAATCGTTCGACCGACTGCTTGTGCTTAAAGGGCCGGCCTGGGTGGAAGAGCGCGGCGAGGCCCGTCATTTGGGCCTGCTGAAAAACCTGGCCATGCGAAAGTTGAAAACTTATCCCTTGCCAGGCACCCAGTCAAAGAGCATTCTTCTTATGATTAACAAAGACAAAAGGTGACAGCCACCAAATCTGGATAATATAAATAGCTTGAGAAATTCACGAGAGTTTCTTCGGTCTTCCACGAGATCGAAGCGTCCATTCCAGCCCCAATCTCTTGGTAGTTTCTCCGACCCAATTGGGATCGCCGAAGGGCCGACCGCGATTGATGCAACAACGCAACGCCTCCAATTCGGCTTCCGTTTGCGATTCGTTAACTATTTGTACCCAATCGGCGGGGCGCGGCAAAGGCCAGGTCGAGAGGATTGGAAACGCCGGGTCTTCGCGCTCTACACGTCGCAAACTTGACCAACGCCACGATTCCGCTCGCTCCACGAGATTCGCACGCAAGGCGTTTCGTTCCACATAGCGGACGACTTGATAAAAATATTCGTCTGTTTCCACAGGGAAACACTTATATCGCCCTTGATATAGATGACCATACCCGATCTCGTGACGGTGCTCCTTCCACCGTTTTACGTGTGTGTTGGTCACTTGCTGCATAAAAGCAGGAAGATCGCCATCCCGCTCAGGCCAAACCACAAAATGCCAATGATTGGGCATCAAACAGTATGCGCACAACCGCATCCGGCGAGTGCGAAGTGATTCTTCAATGACCCGCTCGAACGCCAAAAAGTCCTCGTCCTTGGTGAAAAGTATTCTCCGACCTACTCCACGGTTGAGCACGTGGAAAACCATCCCTCCCGGAGAATATCGCCACTGTCGTGACATTCATGCATTTTTACCAAAATAACCCTCCTTTGTCAAATTTGGTGGCTGTCACCTTTTCTCTTCTCCTCTACTAAGAAATCAACCACAGAACCAGGAAAAAAACGGCCATGAATCCGGCGATCCAAAGGGCGGTCCGCAGGGCGTGACGCAGGATCGGGCCCATGGCTTCATGGCGCGTGGCGGAGTATACCAGGCTGATGGCGATGATCGCCGGCAAACAGTACCAGATGTCGGCATCCCATATCCGCTCGAAAAGCGTCGCACATATCAAAAAATTGATCGCGCTTATCATGATTTTTCAGTCTTTTCCGATTTGTCGGGCCGATCTTCTTTTTTGACGGGGATCGACACGACCGGCCCGCAACCAGCGTCATAAATAGCCAGTACGTTCAACAGGCCTGCGACCATGGTAAAGAACGTGGCCAATTCAAAATAGAGATTCAAGTCGCGCAGGATCTTGTCGAGGGTCGGCTGACGGAAATTAGGATCGTTCTCTGGCATATTGAGGGGACGAGGCGGGGCCATAAAGCCGTTGAAAAACACCGCTTTGCCATTACTCATGCGCATGGCTTGAACGCAGGCGGGCAAGGAAGGCAGCCCCACGCCTATCTGAAAGCCGTAATTCAATCGCCATTCATCATCCCGGAAGGCGAAATAAACCGCTCGGCCGTAGCCTAGTTCACTGTTTCCGCCCAGATAAACCCCATACACATAAATCCCCATTATGCACACAAAGAACAAGATCGCCTTGGCTATCCGGCCCTGATACAAGTGGCCCAGGCCGGGAATCAACCAGGCCAGGAACGCCGCCATGACAGGATCCTTCAGATTGATGGGCGGCGGTTGTTGTTGGGCGGCTGCTGCGTCTGACACGTGATAATAACCTACCAAATGGGGGGCGGGTTCTGACAGTCTTATTCTTTACGTCATACTATCGCAAATCCCGGCTGGCATCAACGGCATAAGGGAACCGAGTGCCGAAGGTTCAAGCATGCATTGGCAGAGGCAGGAGCCATTGTTCGAACACGGCGGCTAAGGTTTGCAGGGAGATTTCCGGATCCCATTGGCATTGGGCAATCACTCCGCCGGAGCCGAAGTCCAAAGCCCGGCGTATTTTCAGCACTGCCTCGCGGAGTTCGGCCGGATTTCCCGATCGCAGCACGCCTTGAGAAGCGATTTCACCCCAGAAGGTGACGCGGCCGCGAAAACGTTTGGCCACTTTTTCCGGATCGCTCAAGTGCAATTGCACGTGGACGGCGTCAACGCCGTCTTTGATCAGATCGCCCAGGATATCGAACATATTTCCCCTGGATTGGAAGAATACGAATTTATCCTTGGCATGCAGAATTTTGCAGTATTCGCGATACAAAGGCTTGAATATTTCCCGCCACATCTCCGGGGAAATAATCAGCGAGTCGTCCGTCCCCCAGTCATCGCGTATGGCAACGCCGTCGACTTCCGTATTCGACCACAGTTCCATTTCCTGACAGGAGAATTCGTGCAGCATTTTCAATAGGTTGCGGACGTCTTTGGTGCCGCGGGCAAGGTCTATCAGGGCGGCATCGCAGCCGCGCAAAAAACGGAGGCGATCGAAGGGTTGAGTTTCGCTCCTGGCAAGCACGAAACGGCTGGTATTTTCGCAACTTTTGTTGACTTTGGAGAACCGGGCCGGATCCAATAGTTCCAGGGGCGGGCGAAATTCGGCGATTATGCCTTTTTCGGCCAAAGGCGAGATTTGCAGTTCGGCCGGCGCACCGGGCTGGGCTATTTGCCAGGTGCAGCCCCAGGAGTCGGTGTACGCTCCGATTTGATTTGCCTTGCCCCGGGCGCGTTTGCCGTAAGAAGGCGCGATATCAGGTTGGATTATATCGCCGGGGAAACGGAGATTCATTTCGGACACGGCATCGCAGTGGGTGGTTTCCATGCCATCGGCGATCCACAAATCCCGCGGCGCCCGCCCGGTCGGCTCGTGATTAAGGGTGCGAATGACCAACTCTCGCGAAGTCATGATGTTACTCATAAGCCTGGGTATGTTTGCCGAATGCCCTGCTGTAGACTAGGATAATGAGCCTCGCCGGTGGGTGCAAGAAACCCGCCTATTATTATGTTTTAATATTGTTGTTCCCGATTTGCAAAAGGTCGCATGGTTTTAATATAGTTAATCTTCCTTTTGCAGACGGTCGAAGATGCGAAAATTATACCATGCCAACCATGCCGTCAACGGGGTAATGGCGCCAAGATTCGGTATTCTTGTTAAAATCGGAATTAATCGTATTTCCGGCAGCGATAATCTTTGTCAAACATATCATTTCCAGACCTATTATTGTATATAGCCATATTGGAAGGACAGGTATCCTGACAATGGGAGAATAAAGCCGTGTTCTTATTTCAAACTCGGAAGAAAACGCTGGGTGTGCAGAGTTTTGTTCTGAAATTAATCAATAATAATTGCCAGGAATTAAAAGCCCTTGCCGAAGGGCCTCGTTTCGAGAAACGGGTGAATCTGTCTCTGGTTGTGCTGGTAGTGCCGCTGGAAAACGGGGAATTACAGGTTGGCAAAGCCTTTTATGCCGTAACGCAGGAATTGTCCGTAAGCGGAGTGGGAATTATTCTTACACAACAACTGGCATTGGATGAGGTCATTCTAGGCTTTCGCGTGCAAACCGAAATGACCTTTGTCCATGCCACGGCCAAGCACCTTAACGAAATGGGCAATGGTTTTTACCATCTCGGCCTGGAAATGACGGAAATAGCCCCCATCAGCGAATATCCGGCACTACAAACTTTTTAAAATTCTTATTCACACTATCCTTCTACAATACAGATCATTCGCCCGCGGCTTGGACCGATCCCTCGTCTTCATCCGAGCGGGGGGTTTGGATCTCGTGCAGTAAATGTTGCGTAAGCAGGCTGTGCCGCCGGCTGTAGCTAAAGTAAATCACCATGCCGATGGCCAGCCAAATCACCAGGCGCAACCAGGTGTCTATCGGCAGGAAGAGCATCAGCGACATATTTACCAGCATTCCCAACGGGGAGACCAGCCAAATCACCGGGCAACGGAATGGCCGCTTTGCATCCGGTCGTTGAAGGCGAAGTATCAAAACCGCGGCGCAGACCATCACAAACGCCATCAGCGTGCCTACGTTGACCATCTCTTCTAATTTGTAAATCGGCGTCAGGGCGGCGGTTAGGCAGATAACTGCTCCGGTCACCATTGTCGCAATATGAGGCGTGCGGAACCGCGGATGCACCGTGCCGAAGACCTGGGGCAAGAGGCCGTCGCGGGCCATGGCCATAAATATCCGCGCCTGGCTCAAAAACAGCACCAATAATACGCTTGTCATTCCGGCCAAACCGCCTGCAGCTACCAACGCCGTTGCCGCGCGCAGCACCGGACTATGTGTAGCCAAAGCCTTATCGCGAAAGGCCACGGCTATTGGTGCTTTTATGTCGATCTCCGTATAGGGTATCATCCCTGTAATGACCGCGGCCACGGCCATGTATAGCACTGTACAAAGTAAAAGTGACACCAGAATGCCAATGGGCACGTCGCGTTGCGGTTTGCGGGCTTCTTCGGCATGGGTGGATATCGAATCGAAACCAATATATGCAAAAAACACGATCGCCGCGCCAAGCATAATTCCCGACAGGCCGTAAGGGGCGAATGGGCTTCGGGTTGCGTCATCAATTGGCAGTAGCCAGCGGTTCAAACCCAATAGACCCAAAATTCCCCACGATTCGGCTGCCTTACGTTCGCCGGCTTTGCTCACTTCGGGTAGCAGTTCATCTATTATTTGCTGGTCCTCGGCGGTTTTTGGCAGATTGATCTCTGCCTTAGCGGTCACTTCAGCGACCATGCGTTTCGCTTCCTCGGCCGATAGCTGGCCTTCATTCTGTAACCGATCGGATTCTTGTTTGGCCCACTGAATGCGGTATTCGGCGTCTAAGTGCTTATGAACCTGTTCAAGATGACCGGCGGTGATTTCCTTTTCGATGGCCGCATTTATTTCTTTTTCAGTTTTGTCTTCCGCTTCGCCTTTGGCTCCTATTTGATCGCTCAAATGCGATTTAACGATTTTCGGCATTTCGCGTTCCTCGGGCAAGACGCGCGCCGAATAAGGAATACTTGTCCAATTCTCCGGCTGAATGTAGGCCCAGCCCACGGCAACTACAAATAGAACGACACTGAGTTTGATGATTACCAGAAAGGCATTAGTTCGCGCACTTTCGCGGATTCCCACCACTAAAATCGTCGTGACAATGGCCATGATCAACAGTGAAGGCATATTGAACCAAGCACGCCCGGCCAATCCTTCCACGGGCGTAAAAGGGTCGGAGAGGAGTTGTTTGGGGATCTGCAAATTCTTGCTGAATACCAGGAGGAATTCGTTCAAATAGCCCGACCACGCCGAGGCAACCGTGGCGCAGCCCATGGCATATTCCAGAATTAAATCCCAGCCGATGACCCAGGCAAATATCTCGCCGAGAGTTGTGTAGGCGTATGTATAAGCGCTGCCGGCCACTGGAGCCATTGCGGCGAATTCGGCGTAGCACATCGCCGCCAGTGCGCAACCCAAGGCGGCAATGGCAAAAGAGATAATTACCGCGGGCCCGGCGTCGTTGGCCGCCGCCCTGCCGGTCATTACGAAAATTCCCGCCCCGATAATGCAGCCAACTCCCAGCGAAGTCAGCGCCACCGGCCCCAGCACGCGATGCAGGCGGTGTTCGCCGGCCATCTCGGCCAGCAGCATTTCCAGGTCTTTTTTCGCAAAGATGTGTTTCCAAGACATAAAATCAGAGATTAGAGATTGGGGATTAGGGATTCGTTGTTCGAGATCTATGCGTATTTTGTGGATATTAAGAACAATCAATAATATTCATTATGTAAAGCCGCGACGGGCACCAACCGAAGGTTGGTCGGTCGCGCCCGGTGGATGCCTCGTATTTAGCCCCCGGCGAACACACCGGGGGCCTTGGTCGCGGTTTTATGCCGCCTTCGGGGTTCAGACTGAAGCCTTAAGATAAGCTCTTGGAACCCCTCAATCAAGACGGGTATTTAGACGAGTTCCTCGCCTGCTATTTCCGCAATTTCTTGGGGAATCCCGTTGGCCAGGAGCAGATACCACCGCCGAACCGACTCGATAACGATCACCCCGCCCAGCACAAGTATCACGCTTGCCAGGACGCTCATCAATTGATAGGAAAAAACATCGCCCGCGTTGAGACCGGGCGCGTAAGCCTGGTTCCACCAGTTCAAGACGCTTTCCACGCCGGCCGTAAACACGGTTCCCACCACGAATACAAAGGGGATGCCGGTGCATAATGCGTATGCGCGTTTAGCCGAGTGTTTCAAGATATACGTGGTTCCCACGGCCAGTCCGATCGCGGCCAGCATTTGGTTGGCTATTCCCATCATTAACCACAGCCGGTTGATCTCGAAGTTATACAAGAGATAACCCCAAAGGCAAGTTACAACCGCGCTGACGATCACATTGAGCGTCCATGACGGTTCCCGGGCGGCGGATTGATCCGCTTCAGGCGATTTGAATTGTGTCAGCGTTTCCTGGAAAATAAAACGAGCCACGCGCGTACCGGTTTCCAGCAGGGTAAGGATAAAGAGCGCCTCGAACATGATCACGAAATGATACAAGTAAGACATCAAGGCCCTCATGCCCGGCAGATCGGCAAGAATCTTGGCCATGCCCAGGGCAAGCGTCACTGCGCCTGCGGTACGGCCGGATAGTTCCTCTTTTATGCCGGCTTCCTCTTTCAATTTGTCGAATTCGACCGGGCGCAAATCCCATTGGTGATTTGCCTTGGCGTCTTGAACCAGCAATTCGTATTTGGCCTTTTCGGTATTGATCTTGAAGTAATCGCCGGGTTCCAATGCGCAGGCGGCGATCAGG
>JBEKSO010000122.1:0-9888 GCA_049516935.1 Thermoguttaceae bacterium | reverse complement strand
TGCACCGAAGGCTTGAAAGTTTGTCCCCGGCCGCTGCGGGCAAGCTCCCACAGGCAGGAAAGCGAGGGCCTGGGATTGTCCGCCGGATCCAGCGGCGCATAAACCACGCTCGTGCGGCAGCCGAATTCGATTCCCAACAGCGGCCGCAATTGCTCGGGCGGAATGATTTCCTCGGCGTGCCAGATGGGATGCTCCGGCTCCAACAGGCGGAGGCGATACTCCGGCTCGGGAAATACCAGTGACATAAGCTCGCGGAATCCCTTGTCAAAACCGCTGTCGCCGCAATATGCCTCGGCAAAGAGAAAACCACCCCGATCGACATAATCGCGGAGTTTTTGCACCAATTCATCGCGGGTAGGCGCATCACTTGGCAAGATGCTTTTGCTGCCGCATAAAAACAAAACCGGGGCTTGCAGCAAATCCTCCACGCTGGCCAAACGCAGATCGACTACCTGCCAGGTGAGGTCTTTTTTCCAGCGCGACTCGACAAACCGCGTAAGATTGTTCATGTCGTGGCGATGCTGGTTCCAATCCTCGTCCGGCGGATGTTTCAGCTTGCTTATCAATACCGGCCAGCGCCCCTTCGATAGAAAAAGCAGCCCGAAACTGGTGCCGATCAACCGGCTATCCTCGGCCATGCCTGTGCCGCTCCAAAATCCCGATAATCTGTCTTGATGATCGCAGAGGAATTTTGCCCCTTCACGATACCAGTCGGCCTTGCCTATGAACCGCCGCGCGGTAAGCCGGCCCGCGCGCTCCAGGCCGTAGAGGTAATAAAGCTGCCACATTCCGCCGGGATAGTTGGGATTGCGGGTGACGGAAAAATTCGCACCCAGCCAGTTCAAGGCATTTTCCACGCCCTTATCGGAATCGCCTTCGTTTTTGCCGCAACATTGAATCTTTTCGCCCACGGCCTTGGCGTCGGCCTGCTCGATTCTATCGGCCGTGATCACCAGCGACGTTATACCTGCGCACGTCATGCTTCCCGTGCCCGGCACGTGCTTGTAATATCCCCACGACCCGTCCGGATTCTGGCAATCTTCCCAATAAGCCCGGGCCAGGCGCCAGGTCTTGTCGCTTACCTGCACGCCTACGCGTTCGGCCTCGCTAAGAGCCAACAAGGCGAACTGGCTGTTCGAGTTGTCGCCGCTGCCTTGCGGATATGACCACGCTCCCTTGCGCGATCCGTCCATGATCTGCATGCTTTCCAACCACTTCACGTTGCGACTGATAATCAACATATCTTGTTGAGGTTCGGCCCGGACCAAAACCATGGTCTGCAACGAGGTGACATAGGTCCTTTCCGGCTTGAACTTGCGGAGATATGCCAAAGACTTTTGAATCTGCGGATCGCCGGACTCGACACCGGCGTTTAATAGGGCCAAAGTGCAAAGGGCACTTACACCCCCCGGTTGGTTCATGTATTCGTCCCACGAACCATCGATTTTCTGCTGCTGCCTAAGATAGGTTATGCCTTTATCGATTGTCTCGCGGACCTGTTCGGCGGTGATATCGCCCTGCGCCTCCTGCGCATTCGATACATCCTGCCCAACCAAAACGGCCCAAAGCACAATAATCGGTAAAACCAAGGGGAATATGTGTTTCACGATCCTCATCCTGAATCAACCGGCAAGAACATCATAAGTATCTTAGAATTAAAAAGTTAGGTAGGCAACTCCCTTCCCAATCCTGGGTATTTTAGTGGTAATATTATAGAATGTAGGGACAATATTCATACACATAATGCAAGTACTTACTATTGTTCAATTTGCAATTTGAAATTTGCAATTACAAATTTGCAATAAACGACATGCAACCAAATACTCTCAAACCTCAAACAAAGTCCCTGAATTCTGATTAAGGAACCCTCCCTTGTCCACCGTTAAACCGCGCAGCCTTGGCGACGTATTGCAGGAGTTCTCGCAGCACCGCAAACTGATGCAGGAAGAATTGCAAAAGGTCATCGTCGGGCAGGACGAGGTGATCGAGCAGATCTTCGCCGCCGTCTTCACCCGTGGACACTGCCTGTTGGTAGGCGTGCCGGGCCTGGCCAAAACGCTCATGGTCAGCACCCTGGCGCGAATCCTCGACATCCAATTCAAGCGCATCCAGTTCACGCCCGACCTGATGCCCTCGGACATCACCGGCACCAACGTGCTGGAAGAGGACGACCAGGGCCATCGGAATTTCCGCTTTGTCGCCGGGCCGATCTTCACCAATATCCTCCTGGCCGATGAAATCAACCGCACCCCGCCTAAAACCCAAGCCGCGTTGCTTCAGGCCATGCAGGAGCGCGAAGTCACCGTGGGCCAGCAGACATATCCGCTGCCCGATCCGTTTTTCACCATCGCCACGCAGAATCCCATCGAGCAGGAAGGCACTTATCCCCTGCCCGAGGCCCAGTTGGACCGCTTCATGTTCAACATCAAGGTCGACTATCCTTCGTCTGACGAAGAGGAGCGGATCCTGGCCACCACCACCCGCGGCGAAAAAACCGAGGTCAATAAAGTGCTCTCCGGCAAGGCGATCATCAACCTGCAAAACCTGGTGGGCAAGGTGGCCGTAAGCGAATACATCGTGCAATATGTCGCCCGGCTGGTCCGCGCCACCCGGCCCAAGGATGCAACTGCACCCACGTTTATCAAGGACCTGGTCGATTGGGGCGCCGGACCCAGGGCGGGACAATTCTTGATCCACGCCGGCAAAGCCCTGGCCGCCATGGACGGCCGCTTTTCAGTGGCCATCGAAGACGTGCAAAAAATCGTCATTCCCGTGCTCCGCCACCGCATCAGCACCAACTTCCAAGCCCAGGCCGAAGGAATGACCAACGAAGACATAATCCACCGCCTGATAAACGAAATCCCCCCGCCCATGATTCCGAAGTACGAAAAATAGCAATTCATTAAATAGCGTTCGTTGTTTAGCCTTGGAGCTTGCTCCGGGTGCTTTTGCCACCAGTTTTAATATTTGGCCAAAACGATTGTTCCCGCGAAACCGCAAGCGGTTTTCATTGGTTCATTCATCCTTCATCCCTCATCCTTCATCCTTTGCAATAATGTCCACCGCCGAAAAATACTTGAAGCCCGAGGTGATCAACCAGATCAAGCGGCTGGACCTGCGTGCACAGTTTATTGTGAAGGGGTTTTTGCAGGGGCTTCACGCCAGCCCGTTTCATGGGTTTTCGGTCGAGTTCTCCGAGCATCGCAAGTACACGCCCGGCGACGATCCGAAGGACATCGACTGGCTGGTTTACGCCAAGACCGACAAGTATTACGTGAAAAAATTCGAGGCCGAAACCAATATCACCGGTTACCTGGTCATGGATCTCAGCCGTTCGATGGGCTACACCTATCGCCAGAACATGACTAAATTCGATTACGCCATCTGCCTGGCCGCCGCCTTGTGCTACCTGATGATCCACCAGCAGGACCCGGTGGGCCTGTTGACATTCGACCAGAAAATCTGCCACAGCCTGCGGCCCAAGGCCCGGCGCACGCACCTGGGCGACGTGCTCTCGCTCTTGGCCAATCTCCGCCCGGAAGGCGAAACCGACATCGCCCACAGCCTGGTCCAGGTGGCCGCCATGCTCCGCCACGCCAGCCTGGTGATGATTTTTTCCGACCTCCTGGCCGAGCCCGGCCCGGTCCTGGAATCGCTTTACCGCCTGCGGCACGGCGGGCACGACGTAATCCTCTTCCACATCCTCGACGAGGCCGAGGTGAATTTCCCCTTTGCCGGCATGGTCGAGTTGGAAGATCCCGAGAACCACGACCGCCTGTCGCTCGACGCCGACGGTTTCCGCTCCGACTACATCGCCGAAATCGACGCCTTCCGCGACACCTACCGCCGCGAATGTTTTCAAGCCGGCGTGGATTACGTACCGCTCGATACCAGCATGCAGTTCGACCGGGCGCTGACCGAATATTTGGCCAATAGATCGGCGAGAGGGTAAAGTAAAGGATGAGGGATGAAGGATGAAAATAATTATGAGTGCTAAATGATGAATGTTGAATAAAACATGCAGAACCGCTTGCGGTTTCGCGATGGCTATTTCCCCACTGCCCACTTTTCAATGACCTTTTTAAACGCATCCTTGCTTGCCGGAACCGCGCTGATCGCCGTGCCGATCATCTTGCATCTGATCATGCGCCGCAAACCGACGTTGTTCGAGTTCCCGGCCCTGCGTTTCGTGCAACAAAAGCATGACACCAACCAGCGCAAATTAAACCTGCGGCATATATTGCTGTTATTGCTGCGAGCGGGAATAATCGCATTTTTGGCATTTGCCCTAGCCCGGCCCAGCGTGCAATTCGGCGGGGCGTTAGGCAGCCAGGAGGCCCCTGTAGCAGCGGCGCTTATCTTCGACGCCGCTCCACGCATGGAATATCTCCGCGAAAACCAAACCCGGCTTAAGACCGCAAAGGAAATGGGCCTCTGGCTTTTGGCCCAACTGCCCCAGGAAAGCGAAATCGCCGTGCTCGATACCCGGCAAGGCACAGCCACGTTCCAGGCCGACCGCTCCGCGGCCCGGCACAGCATCGAACGCCTGGAAACCGTGCCCAACTCGCAGCCGCTGATTTATGCCGTGGACGAGTCCCTGCGATTGTTGAAAGAATCATCTCTGGCCCGAAAAGAAATATATGTTTTCACCGACTTTTCCCGCGCAGCCTGGCCGGCGGCCCTGACCTCGCAGTTGCAGGACAGCCTGGAAAAACTACCCGGCGTGGGAATTTATGTCATCGACGTGGGCGTGGCCGATCCGATGGATTACGCACTTGGCGAACCGCGGCTTTCGGCCGAAGTGCTTTCCAATCGCAGCCCGCTGACTATCCAAACCGAACTGGCCTGCTTGGGAAGCAAAAAGGGGTCAGAACTATTTTCTCCCAAGGTTAATGCAAATCCTGATTCATCTCAAGAAAATAGTTCTGACCCCTTTTTGCAGCGGACCGTGGAATTGTACGTAATCGACGCCGACGGCAAGCCGCAAAAACGCAGCGTCGAAAGCGTTACAGTCGCCCCGGGCGAGGCCCAGCAAATCGAGTTTAGTCTTGCCTCCCTGGGATTGGGCGCGCATCAAGGTTATTTGCAGATCGTCGGGCAAGACGCCCTGGCCGCCGACGACAAGCGATTTTTCTCAGTCGAGGTGAAACCGCCCTGGCGGATACTCATCGCCGCCCCAAAACCGGCCGACAGTTATTCGATTTTTCTAACCGAGGCCCTGGCCCCGTCGGTATTTGGCAAACGCGGACAGGCCCGCTTCGACTGCGACATCGTCGATCTGGAAAATATATCCAAGAAAAATCTCTCCGATTACGCCGCTCTTTTTCTGCTCGATCCCACGCCCCTGGAGCCGGCCGTTTGGCAAAAACTCTCCGATTACGCTGCCGACGGCCACGGCGTGGCGATATTCCTCGGCCGGAACGCCCAGCCCATGGATTCCTTCAACACCACGCAGGCCCAGGAATTATTGCCGGGCAATTTATTGCGCCAGGCCCGCCGCCCTGAAGGCGATTTGCATCTTGCTCCCCGCGATTTGCAGCACCCCATCCTCGCCCCGTTCCGGTCGCAAAGCGGTTCGGTCCCTTGGAACCGTTCCCCGATCTTCCGCTATTGGGAACTGGACAAGCCGCATTCCGGGGTTGGCGTAGTGCTGTCCTTTTCCGATGGCCGCCCCGCCGTTCTGGAACGCCCCGTGGGATCCGGACGCGCACTGACGATTACCACGCCGGTTTCCGATCGCCCCAATCAAAATCCCTGGAATTTGCTGCCGGTTAGCGACGAAGCCTGGCCGTTTCTGATACTCGTCAACCAGATGGCTTCCTACCTGGTAGGCTCCGGCAACGAGCAGTTAAACTACTTCGCCGGACAAACGGCCGTACTGCAACTGGATCCCGAAACACAGCGCGCCAACTACCTGCTTACCGGCCCGGGCGACATGAGCGTTCCCCTCTCGGCCGATCCCCAGCATCATCGCCTGGTGATCACGGCAACCGAGCAGCCCGGCAATTACCGCGTGCAATCGGGCGGGCGCGAAGCGGGCTTCGACCGCCCTTTGAGCGTCAATCTGGCCCCCGAACAAACCCAACTCCAGCGGCTCGATAAAAAAGAGCTTACCCAAATTTTCGCCCCCGATAAAATCCGCATCGCCCAAACCAAACAGCAAATCGACCGCGACATCAGCATGGGCCGCGTAGGCCGCGAACTGTTCCCGCCCCTGATCCTGGCCGTGGCCCTGTTTTTAGCCTTGGAATCGCTGCTGGCCAACCGATTCTATCGCAGCCCGGAACGATAATTCACGCCCTTTCAGATATAAATGGTAACAATTAGAATATAAACAGGAATGCAAGTCAATTTGTTTAAGATGCCGCAGACTTAAACGATAGGGATCTGTCATGGAATTTCAACAACAAATAGATTATTGGCGACAGTCATCAGAAGATGACTTAGAAGCGGCAGAAAGTCTGTTTAATAATCACAAATTTCGCCAAGCACTTTTTTTTATACATTTATCGATAGAAAAAATTCTCAAATCGCATGTAGTTAAAAATACCAGAGATGTGCCGCCGCGCATACATGATCTACTGCGATTGGCTAATCTTTCGGGGTTAAAGATTTCCGATTTACAGCGGAAGGTCTTATCGCGATTTCAGTTCTATTGCTTGGAAGGACGTTATCCGGATTTCCAGCCATCGCCTCCTTCAGAGAAGGAGACCCAAAATGAGCTCAACGAGGCAAGGAGTATCTATTTATGGTTAGCCAATCAATTGAAATAGCAGTGCGCCAATACCTTAAAGCGGCAACTGACGCGGGAATTCATACCCGGCGCGCTATCCTCTTCGGATCGCAAGTCAAAGATTCAGCCAATCAGTGGAGCGATATTGACTTGATAGTAATTGCACCGGAACTTGAACCACCTGCAGACCGACAGTTGGTCATTAAATTATGGGAGCTTCGGGCAACCACCGATTCTCGCATTGAGCCCATTCCCTGCGGAGAGCAGGAATGGAAAAATGACCAGGCCCGTTCAATCCTCGAAATCGCCCGCCGCGAAGGCGTTGAAATATTCGCTTGAAAAATTGAATATCTCGTCGAGGAGACTCCTCGCTATGCCCGGAATGACATTGAACTTTTTGAATAGACTTCTCTCATGTAATTTCAAATTCGGCGTTACAGGAGGGGCATGTCGCCAGATCGCCGATCATTTCCGTAGTTGCGCCGCTATATATTTTATTGCAAGTCGGACAATGAATTTGCATCTTGCCTTTCTTCCGCCAGGTTATTGTTGTTGAACAACTTGGACAAATCCATTCCCGATTTTTTCGAACGGGAGCAATTTTCGCACTATGACATGCGGGACATTTGCCGTTAATGCTACGGAAGAAAAAGAGGCAATCGTGGGACCAGACATCCGGAATAACAAACAGTCCGACGAATAACGACATAATGCCCACAGGAAGCAACACAGCAGTTGCATAGGTTTTAAGTACATAGAAGATAAAAACCAATAGACAAACGCAGAAAAGACCGATTAAAATTACTGCGTCCCAATACCCAGCCATCTGGATGCGATTCCAATGCCGATAAGCAAACCAAATTAAAATCCAAATAGGACTTGTAATAGTCAACACTGATCCGACAAATATCAGTCCGTCTAATATATTTTTGTAATGCTCACTCCCATGTTCAAATGCGAATGCTAAGTACAAAATTAGGATGATGACCATCAGTTTAAAAATGAACTTGATATTGAAAAACTCATAAGGCACTACTATCGTCATGCGTTTACCTGAAGACGCACAGGATGAACCTCGCATTTTCGATGTTTCCGCCATTTTTCACCCCTTTTCATTTTATGCTGAGTCGACAAAGACAGATATTTGTTTGAGCATTCCCGTAATCGCCATTTTCACAAACAGCGCTTATTTAAGAAAATAACTGCCTACGGAAGAAAAAATTATAATATTGCGCCCCCCCCGACGCCAAGTCTATGAGAAGGAAAAGCTCTAACACCTTGCAGAGGGGGTAAAGACATGATATTGGAATCTTTATGATGTTATCGATTATGAAATCCATCCGACGTTCCATTGAACTTGTTTCCAGAATTGTTTCTGAGGATAATTGAATGAGTGATTTGTATGTGGTATAAGAGTTTACGAGGAGTTGATGCGATATGACAACGATGGTTCTGGATCGAAATTTGGAACAGCGCGTGCTCGAAGAGCGTCGGGCGTGGGGGGCGGATAAATTCGATGAAGTCTGGGAAGGAATATATATGATGACGCCATTAGCCAATTTTGAACACCAGAGTCTGGCTGGCAAGTTCTGCGCGATTCTCAATGAGTTGCTGGGGTGGCAGGGACTTGCGGAAGTACTTCCCGGCGTGAACCTCGCCGCAACCACAGGCGAGTGGACCGAGGATTTCCGCTGTCCCGACGTGGCAGTTTTTCTCCGCGACACTCAGGCCAAGAATTGCGATACCCATTGGCGCGGAGCGGCCGATTTCCTCATCGAGATCACCAGCCCCGGTGACCGCACACACGAAAAAATCGCCTTTTACAATCAAATCGGCGTTCATGAAGTATTAATTGTGAACCGGGAGACGTGGACTCTGGAACTTTATCAAAGAAAAGATAATCAACTGCAAAAGACCGCCGAGTCGCGTTTGCCCGAAAGCGCGACGCTTGTTAGCCTCAAAGTTCCCCTCGCCTTCCGGCTTCAACCCGGTGAAAAACGCCCTTTGATTGAAGTCAACCATTCCGCCGGCAATCAGCAATGGCTTCTCTAACGGCCCCAAAACGGGTTTCCTCGATTTATTCATGTGCATGTCATTCTGAACTAAGCAATGACTCTTGGTGAGAAAGAATGTTATTCCTGGGAAAAGTGCAAATGCCGGAGAGATCCTTAGCTACACTCAGGATTACAGTCCGCAAGTTTCATCCATAAAAATGTTCCGCCTTTCCCTTTACCCCATCGCCGACAGCTACTTGCTTGTGACCGTTATTGCGGTTGTCTTGCTTGCGCTTTTGGCCTTGGTGCCGGGAAAGGGCCGGCTCAGAGGCGGGCGACGCCTGTCGTTGACCGCTCTGCGATTGGCAGTGATCGTGCTCGCCGTCTTCGCCATGCTGCGCCCCACGCTCATTTACACCGAAGTGAAAAAACAATCGGCCACGCTGGTCGTGCTGGCCGATCAATCCCGCAGCATGTCGGTCCCCGACGCGCTGGCCGGCAAGACCCGCTGGGAGGTTTTGTGCAAGGCCCTGGCAGACGCTCAAACTGCGCTGGCCAAACTGGCCCGCGATTTCGAGGTAAAGGCCTACGCCTTCGACGCCGAGGCCCATCCGCTTGCCGTCGAAAAGGGCGAAATCAGCCTGCCCGACGAGCCCGAAGGCAGCCAAACCGCCATCGGCTCCGCGCTTGACGACATCTTGCGCCAGGAGGCCGGCAAACGCCTGTTGGGAGTGATCCTGTTAAGCGACGGCGCCCAGCGTGCGTACGCGCCCCGCGACCTGCCCCCGCAAACCGCCGCCACCCGGCTTAAACACCTGGGCTTTCCGCTTTTCACCGTTCCCATCGGCCAATCGCGCGGCCTTGGACAGGCTCAGGACGTGGCCGTGAAGGATCTCGTCGTCAACCCATCGGTGTTCGTGAAAAACGAACTGGCCATTAGCGGCCAGGTCCGCGTGGACGGCTATGTGAATCGCGATATTCCCGTACGCGTGCTGTTCGAGACCGCGCCCGGCAAGATGGAAGTCGTGGCCCAACAGACCGTCAAGGCCGACGCCGACGGCCAACTCCTGCCCGTCCAATTCAATTACGTCCCGAAAATCCCCGGCGAATTCAAGCTCACCCTGGAAGTCCCGGATCAGCCCGGCGAACTGGTCACCACCA
>JBEKSO010000121.1:0-9976 GCA_049516935.1 Thermoguttaceae bacterium | reverse complement strand
GGCCCTGATCAATCGCTGGAAAAATATCAAGGCGCCGCATTGCTGCGCGATGAAAAACCCCTTGCCGGCCCGGCCGATAAGCACATCACTTTGTATCGTTTTGTTTTTCCCGTAAAACGCGAAGTTTCATCATCGGAAACTCGCTAAATGTCACATTTAATAGCCGGCGGCTAACAGCCGCCGGCTAACAACATGATTTATCCGAGACTCGCTAAATGAAATGTTTCATATAACTTTTTATTTGAACGCTGACCACTGACATCTGAATCCTTCCATGATCAAAACACAAGACCTCACAAAAGTCTACGGTGAATTGCGGGCCATTAACAACCTTTCGCTGGAGTTGGCGGAAGGGGATTTGTTCGGGTACATCGGCCCGAACGGCTCGGGCAAGACCACCACCATGCGGATCCTGGCCACGTTGCTCCAGCCTACCTGGGGCGAAGCCACGGTTTGCGGGTATTCGATATATACGCATCCCAAGGAAATCCGCCGGCTGATCGGATATATGCCCGACTTTTTCGGCGTGTACGACGACATGAAGGTGATCGAGTATTTGGAATTCTTTGCCGCGGCCTACCGCATCAAGGGGCCCAAGCGGCGGCAGATTTGCAACGAGGTGCTGGACCTTGTCGACCTGGGCTACAAGCGCGAGGCCTTTGTCACCAGTCTTTCCCGCGGCATGACCCAGCGCCTGGGCCTTGCCCGGGTGCTGCTGCACGACCCCAAGGTGCTGTTGTTGGACGAGCCGGCCTCGGGGCTGGACCCGCGGGCGAGGATCGAAATCCGGGGGCTTTTGAAAGAGCTTCGCAAGATGGGCAAGACGATCATGGTTTCCAGCCACATCCTGCCCGAATTGGCCGATATCTGCAACAAGGTGGGAATTATCGAGCGCGGCGAACTGCTGGTGAACGCCAATGTGTCAGACGTGATGAAACAAGTCCGCCAGCGCACGCTGTTGGCCGTCGCCGTAACCGGCGACAACGAAGGGGCCGCCAAGTTGCTCGGCCAGAGCAATCTGGTGGAAAGCGTGGAAATCCGCGAGGGGAAAATTTTCGTCACCCTCAAGGAAAACGTGGAAGACTACAGCGAATTGGCCACCGTGCTCATCGAAGCGGGTTACAGGTTGAAGTTGTTCAAGGAAGACGAAATCAATCTGGAAACCGCCTTCATGGCCCTGACAAAAGGCATCACGGCCTGAACGCAGAATTCAGCACACCAGGCGCGAAGCGCAAGCAAGGGTGACCCTCAGCAATCCCTCGCTTGCGCTTCGGGCTAGTGTTACTTTATGAATAATTAAGGGGATTGCACATTCACCTGATCGATGCGTTTATACAGCATCACTCCCAGCCATATCACTACTCCCAGGTAGGTGAAATTTCGCAGTCCGAGGATAATGGCGGGCGTTGTAGGGGGAGGCAACTTGAGAGATTCCGCATTTATCGGCACCAGGGCATACGGATTGGGATTCGATTCCGGACTGATGAAATTATACGGAAAAATCCAGGTCGTCATCACGGCCACGGCGATTAATAAACCGGCCAGAACGAGCGGCCGTAAGAGCCCTTCAGGGAATATCTCAACCGCCAATAGCAGCACGAGGGGAAAGGCCCAGATGAAATACTGCGGCGAAAGCACGTTGGATAAAATCACGGAGCCGGGAATCACGTAGCAGGCCATGCGATAGGCGTCTTGCCGGGTATATCGCGACCAGCGAAGCAGGGCCCAGAGGCCTTCGCCCGCTAAAAATCCAAGCAACAAAATCACCGACAATATTTTCATCGCACCGGACAGGTCTCCGGACAGGTTATAAGCGCCGTGAGAGTGCGATATGAAAACCGTCGATCCAAAGACCGAGGCGATCGACATCAGCGAGGAATAAAGCGACTCGAGATGGACTTCCCGCTCGGCGTGGAACTTGAAAATTCCGAACACGCTGGGGCCGGTGGCCGACCATTGAATTAAAAACGGCACGCTGATCGTCGCCGTCAAGACGATAACCGCATAAGCCAATCTAACATAACGCCGCGGGGCGTGAAAATCGGCAAGCAGGAAAAAGGGCAGGCTTAGCAGGGGAATTATTTTGAAACTAATGCCCAGCCCGAATATCGCGTATGCCAATGTGGCCCAGGCTATTGACCGGCGGGATTCACCCTCACCCCCGTCCCCTCTCCCAAAAGAGGAGAGGGGAGAACCGTTTATCGACCGGGTCCAACAGTAGACTCCCGAAATCATCAGCATGAGCAGCATCACGTCGAGCCGGTCGAAAAGCACGGGGCCCAAAATGGTTGTGGCAATCACATAAAGCAGCCCGGCCCAGCCGGCCATTTGTGGGCGGCGCTTTCTGACGATCAGCAAAAGTAATGTGAACGATGCCAGGTCGCACATGAACATCATGCCGCGGAAGCCGCGGTCGTAATCAAAGATTATGGGTATAACCTGCTGGGGGTCGTTGGGGCGGGTGATGCGGCGGTCGTCGAAATATCGCGGTGCACAAGTTGTCCATAAGGCCAGCGGAGGGTATGGCATTGGAACGCCGAACTCTTCGGTGTATGGTGTTTTCTGAAGGTCCACGGCTCTGACGGCGTAATCGCGATACATGCCCACGTCAGAAATCAACGGACGCGCGAAAAACAGGAGGTAAAATCGCGTCAATATGAAGAGGGCGATTACCAAGGCCAGGAGCGCCTTCGAGGTCGTCCAAGCCCCGCCGCCCGGAACGGATGTCGATTTAGCGGGAATTTGTTTTGGATGTTTGCGCGCCATGCATTGGGGTCCTTATTTATAACGGATGATGCTGAGATTCGGTAGTGATCTTTTAATTTCTTCGACGCCGCCGTCAGTGACTTTGGTATTGCTGACATACAGCTCAATTAGTTGAGACATCCCTTTAAGGTGTTCCAAGCCTGCGTCGGTGATGTCAGTATCCGCGATAGACAAGATTTGAAGTTGGGGCAATGCTTTGAGATTTACTAGTCCAGCATCAGTGATTTTAGTCGCGTTAATTACAAGCATTCGGATTTTCGTTAATCCTTTTATTTTTTCCAATCCCTCATCGCCGATTTGTGTTCCATCCAAACTTAGATTTTGTAATTGTGACATGCCTCTTAGATATTCTATGCCGGCATCGTTGATTTTCGTGTACCCGAGGTTGAGCCATATAAGTTGGCTTAATCTCTTGATATGGACCAATCCAGAATTGGTTATATTTGATCCACAACCTAGATTTAATGATTGTAGTTTTGTCAGCCTTTTGAGTTTTTCCAGCCCTGTGTCGGTTATTTTTGCGTTTGGAAGATTTAGCGATTCCAGTTGTGTAAATCCTGCAATATATTGAAATCCTGTATCAGTTATATCATTTCCTAGAAGTTCTAGTGATTGGATTTGTGTCAGTCCTTCAAGGTTTTTCAGTTCGTCATCCGTGATCTGGAAATCCCTAAGAGATAAATGTTTTAGACGTGTTAATCTCTTTAATGGTTCCAGACTCATTTTTCTGTTATTAATATCAATAAAGAAAAGATTTTTGGGCTGAAGGTGTTCTTTGAAGAATGTCAATTCAATATCGGAAATAGATGGAAACCATACTTGATCTACATTTATAAAGAAATCATCTCCTAGCAGATTGCGAACACAAGACGGACCAGGAGGCACTGCATTTTCGATTTGGTATCCAGATGCATCAAATTCATAGTCGTAACCTACATCACCGCCCAGCATCTTAATCGCATCTACTACTTCTCTCTGCCTTCTTGCCTGCTGCAATTTCACGGCAAACCAAGAGCAAGCGAACGCAACAAACGTCACAAAAATCATCAGCGTACACAGGCTGTACTGAAACCAGCGGCGTTTGTTTTTTTGCTGGGCGGGTTGTTCGATGGTCGGTGAATTGCCGGATTCCATTATCCACCAATTAAGACATTGGTATTCATTGATCATAATTCAATAATATATTCTAATATCAAGTACAATTTTACCGCAATGCAAGCGCGACCAATGGTCGCGGCTTTACATATGGACACAATTAAGGCCCCCGGTGTGTTCACCGGGGGCTAAATAATTTACATTTGCGCGAGTTGTTTTAAGGATTCATTGTATTCGCGTTCCAGGTATGGGCGGCCTTGGCAGATGCCGATGTGGTCCCAGGGCAGGGGGGAGGCGGCAGGGCAGGGGAGGTGCAGGATTTGTTCCACGGTTACGCCGGCGTCGGCAAAGGCTTTCCACCACAAATCGGGATCGAGGCGTTCGGCCCAGGCGTCGAATCGAGCGCCGCGGCGCCAAGCCAACTCGATGGCCTCGCCCACCCGGCGATCGCCGCGGGAAAGCACGCCTTCCAATAGACTTGCTTCCACGTCGTGGCATTTTATTTGCACGCATCCGAGGCGCTTATATTGGCGGAGTCGGCGGTGGGCATCGTGAAAATATTCGCGCCGCTGCATGGCATTCCATTGAAAGGGCGTGTGCGGCTTGGGCACGAAGTTCGATACGTTGGCCACGACCGTGGGAAAGCGCCCTGTGGCTTCTTTGCCCAATCGGGCGATGTGCTCGGACATGTCGATGATCCCGTCCAGGTCGATTTGCCGTTCGCCGGGCAGGCCGCACATGAAATACAGTTTCACCCGGTTAAAGCCCTGCTCGAAGGCCTTGCGGCACCCGGCATAAAGGTCTTCGTTGACTATTGGCTTGGCGATTTGTTTGCGCATGTCGTCCAGGGCGGCCTCGGGCGCAAGCGTCAGTCCGGAATGGCGGGCGGTGCCGATCAAATCGCCGAGCATCTGCAATTCCTCGTTGATTCGCAGGCTGGGCAGGGAGATGCCCACGCCCAGCGGGCGCAGGGTCTCTTGCAGTTGCCGTAAAAGCTGGTCGAATTGGGGATAATCGCTGGAGGAAAGCGATAAGAGCGAAATTTCGTTGTACCCGGTGTTCCGATACGACTCCAAAACCGCCCGGACGATGGTTTCCGTCTTGCGAAACCGAAGCGGGCGTTTGGTGGTTGTGCTTTGGCAGAACCGGCACTTGCCCGGACATCCGCGCATGATTTCCACGGCGATCCGCTCTTGCACGCATTCCACGTGCGGCACCACCGGGGCGACTGGCAGGGGAGTGGATTCCAAATCGACCATGGCCGGCTGGATGCACTCGGGCAGGTCGGCGCGGACCGGCCGTACCGCGATGGTTCTGCCCTCTGAATTAAATTCGGGGCGATAAAATCGCGGCACGTAGACGAAGGGAAACCGCTTGGCCATTTCAAAGAGCATCGATTCGCGGTCGCCGGAGGAACGTTTCAGGCGCAGCCACTGGTCGCAGACCGCAGGCAGGGCTTCCTCGCCGTCGCCGATGACAAACAGGTCGAAAAAACACGACATCGGTTCGGGATGGAACGCGCACGGCCCGCCGGCAATGACCAGCGGATGATCCAAAGTCCTGTCTTCCGCAGCCAAGGGGATGCCGCCCAGATCGAGCATTGTCAGCACGTTGGCGTAGGAAAGATCGTATTGCAGGGAAAAGCCCAGCACGTCGAATTGGCAAAGCGGCGTGAACGACTCGAGGCTGTAAAGCGGCAGGGCGTGCGTGCGGAGCAATTGCTCCATGTCGGCAAGGGGCGTGAAGGCCCGTTCGCAAGCCCAATTGCGGCGGTTCATTATCGCGTATAATACTTGCAGGCCGTGATGGCTCATGCCGATGGAATAGGCATCGGGAAAGGCCAGGCACATCGTGCCGTCCACCGTGCGATGGTCTTTGCACACGGCGTTCCATTCGCCGCCGATGTATTGACCGGGCGCCTGAACCTGGGGAAGCAGGTAGTTGACAATCCGGTTTTTCAGATCTTCTTTGAGCATAATAACGATTATGGCAGAAATTCGCGGTGAAAAACAGGACTGCCCGTTTGCGCCGGCGGGATAAATCAAGTATAATCAATGTAGCAGGCACACTCCGTGGACCGTTGTTGCCAGAAATTCAGCATTAAAGTCGCCGCGTCAGCCCGGCAGATAATCGATATTGAATATACTAAAACGGCACACGGAGTGTGCCTGCTACAAAAACCATGAAACGAAAATATTACATAGCCGGGGCGCTTATAATTATTCTGCTGGGTTGGGGCTATTTTCCCGATCGGCTTTCAGCCCAGAGCCGCCAGGAGTTCGACGCCGCTCGGAACAAGATGGTGGACCGGGAAATAGTCGATGCCGGGGTGAAGAATCCCCGGGTAATCGAGGCCATGCGAAGCACTCCGCGGCACGAGTTCGTGACTTTAAACGAACGCAAGAACGCATATCTAGACATGGCATTGCCCATCGGCGAAGGGCAGACCATCTCGCCGCCGTTTATCGTGGCATACATGACCGAGACTCTTGATCCCCGGCCCGAGGACAAGGTGCTGGAAATCGGCACGGGCAGCGGGTACCAGGCGGCCGTATTGAGCCCCTTGGTGCGGGAAGTGTATACCATTGAAATCGTCGAGCCCTTGGGGCGCAAGGCCACGAAGGTCCTGGAACGCCTGCACTACGATAACGTGCACGTGAAGATCGGCGACGGGTATCAGGGCTGGCCCGAGCACGCGCCGTTCGACAAGATAATCGTCACTTGTTCGCCGGAGAATGTGCCGCCGGCCTTGGTCGAGCAGCTCAAGGAAGGCGGCCGGATGGTAATTCCCATGGGCCAGCGCTATCAGCAATCGCTGTACCTGCTGAAAAAGACAAATGGCAAGCTGGAAACCGAGGCCCTGAAGCCGACGCTGTTCGTGCCCATGACCGGCAAGGCCGAATCGCAGCGCAAGATGCATCCCGATGCCAGCAAGCCGGCAATCGAGAACGGCGGGTTCGAACAAATCTCAGGCGATCCGCCCGAGGCGGCAGTCTGGCACTACCAGCGACAGATGAAAGTCGTCGGCGATAAAGAGGCGCCGGAAGGCGGGCGATACGCCGTATTCAGCAACGCCGAACCGGGCCGGGGCAGCCAGGCCTTGCAGGGATTTGCCTTGGATGGGCGGAAAGTCAAAATGCTTGACGTATCGTTCTACATCCGCGGCAACAATATCCGACTCGGTCAAAGCGCCGATGACGCTTCTTCCCTGACGATCATTTTTTACGACGAAAACCGGGGTGTCGCGGGCCGAGTAATCGCGGGCCCGTGGACCGGCACGTTCGACTGGCGGCGGGAAGTCAAGCGGATCGAAGTGCCGCCCCGCACTCGCGAAGCCATCGTCTGCATCGGATTGTTCGGCGCGACGGGCGAAATCGCCTTTGACGATATCGAATTGAAAGCGGCAACAATTAACCCCCGCTGAACACACCGGGGATTTTGGTCTGGGCTTAATGCAGCGCTCCGGCGGATTATCTACGCTTTAATCGACGAACAGCCGGCCGCGCCCATGGAACTGGTTTCGCCGCTTCTGTTGTTGGCCGGCTCGGCAGCCAGATACCCGTACTGAACCAGGTATTTTCGCCAACGCCGGCCGATTTCGCCGCGATTTTCCGGCGAAAGCTGATAGCGGTTGGTCTTGTAGTCTTTCTGCCCGGCCATGTAGGTTTCCTGGGCGGGACGGACGGCGTCGAAATCGCCCAATTCGAGCTCTTCGTAAATCCGCCGCATTTGCTCGATGGGATGGGAAATCAGCTCTTCGTAACGGACTTCGCATAACTGGCCGGGGGCGAGCAAATGCCGATCGCGCTCGAAGACCTCGTACATCCGCTCGAAGGTGCGAAAGACGTACTCCTCCAATCCGACGTATTTCGGCACTTGCAGGCCCTGATCGCGATACAACCGCTTCCAGAGGTTGTACGTGGAGGGGAAAAGCACATAAGGATCGCGAACGATATGCACGAACTTGGCCTTGGGAAAAAGCTCCAACAGAACTTTGATGCGGCAGGTATGCGGCGGCGATTTGAGCACGATCCGCTTGGGATGCCGGAGCGTGAGGCATTGGAGAAACCAAAACAATTTGGATTTCCAGCGATTAAGCGCCTGCGGAGGCAGTCCTTCAAGGTCCAGATATTCCGGGTATTGCGGAGAACGGTTGGGAAATACAGCCGTTAAATACGGCGATGGCAGGCCCATGTTGCACAAGGCGAATTCGTCTTCCTGCGGCCGGTCCCAGCCCGCGAGCATGTTGTCTGTGGGCCGGTGCGAGGGCAGCAGGAATTTTAGCCAGGGTTTGAAAAACCAGGCAGAGACTAAAAAATGATTGGGGGCGAAGCAAGCATAGGTATCGGGAAAGGCGTGCCTACGGTCGAGCACCAATAGTTCGTGCAGCAGAGTGGTGCCCGACCGCCAATGGCCAATGACAAAGATGGGATCGTCTTTCAATTCGGTGCGCTTGATCCGGCGCCCGAATATAAGAGCTTCGAGGGCCCAAAGAAAAAAATTGATTATGCTGGTTGTCAACACGATTATCGCCATGGCAATGCGACGTGGAGTGATGGCGAAATGGTTTCGCGCCAATAGCCCAACCCATCCCGATACGATCATCCCGTCCCAAAACCGTGGAATCCACGGCCGGTCCTTAGAACCTCCCGTGGACTGTTGCGTAGTATTGCCTTGCTGAGTGGTTCTCATAGATATCCTTTTCGATGCTAATTGGGCGAGTGCTCCAAATATCCCAAACAACCCATGCTATTCAATTTTCCATACTTGGTCATTATATTACCAAACATATCCCTATCAGGGCAAGATGACAATATTCGAAGGGTTCGGGGTTCGGGGTTCAGGGTTCAGGATTCAGAACTCATTGCAATACTTAACTCTGAAGGGCAAGTCCTTGGATCACATTCTAAAGGAGATGGCAAGTAGTTTTCGTTATCCAGTGCGTCAAACACTACAATGCTCTTCGCTAGTTTGTTCTTTTTCGGTATACTTCCAACCCCCAGAACATTGAATTCTGGGCGCGTTTTTTTCAAACAATAAAAACGCGACCAATGGTCGCGGCTTTACAAATCCTTCAATCAAATCGCGACCAATGGTCGCGGCTTTACAAATCCTTAAACCCAAAATCTGAATATGAACTCTGTAATCCCTTACGACATCGTCATGTTGGTCGTTTTGTTGGGCGCGGCGGTTTTCGGGGCGTGGAAGGGCATGGTCTGGCAATTGGCTTCACTGGCTTCGTTGCTGGTCAGCGCAGCCGTGGCAATTCATTTTAGCACCCCTTTAGCGCCGTACTTCAGCGCTACAGAACCATGGAATCGCTTTTTGGCCATGTTGGTGCTGTATATCTTGACGTCCTTGGCGATTTGGTTGCTGTTCAGGATGGTCTCGGGGATCGTCAACCGGGTAAAGCTCCGCGAGTTTGACCGGCAGATGGGGGCCTTGTTCGGACTGGCTAAAGGAGTGCTTTTTTGCGTGGTGATCACATTTTTCGCCGTGACCCTTTCCGAGCCAGCCCGGCAAATCGTGTTAAAATCGTATTCCGGCTATGCCATCGCCTGTCTTACGCGGAACGCCAACCCGATTTTGCCCGAGGACGTCCGGGCCGTAATAGGCAAATACATCGATGAACTGGATCAGAAACTCGATCCCAACACGCAACCATCGCAAGGGGAGAATAAAAACATCGGGCAGGAAGATTTGAAAACCAACGGCCAGGTGGTGGAGCAGAGACTTCAACAGGCGGGTCAAAAAATAGAAGATCTCGGCCGCCAGACCGGCCAAAAGCTGGAATCGCTGGGGGGCCGGGCCAAAGAGGCCATTGACCCTTAAAACCCGCCTCGGGGCAGGGGGGTGTGGGAAAATGTGATAGAGGGACGAAATGGACGAAATGGATGACACGGAATAGCCAAACCGTCCATCTAGTACATCTCGCTCGTGAACATTCTTTGCCCAGTCTTTGCCCAGTGAGCAACCGCTTTATTGGTGTGGCGACAGGTATCATTTGTGGAAAGGGAGCGGCGATAAATCACGCACACCAAAGTGCGTCACACCCAGTTTCGTCCTATTTCCCGGGGAAAAACCATGATTCCGACCGAACATAAGAAACATTATC
>JBEKSO010000120.1:0-10021 GCA_049516935.1 Thermoguttaceae bacterium | reverse complement strand
GACTCGGGCATGAAAACTTCATCGCACGCCGAGGCCACCAGGTACTCGCCCGCTTCGGCGCTCACCAATTCGCCGTACACCGGCTTGTTAGCCTTGCGCAAGCGGGCGATGGCCCCGCGCAGCTCGTTAATCTTTCCCCGCCCCGCCGACAAGCCTTCCAATTTTATCCACACTGCCGCCACGTCTTTGTCCTTTGCCGCGGCGTCGATCCGCCCGATTATATCGGACAAGGAAGGCCGCACCTCGCTGAACAGGTCCGCGCCCGCCGGACCTTCGGGATATTCGCCGTGCAACGTGAAGCAAACCACCTTGGGTTTTTTGGCGTCCTGCTTGGCGGCGTTTTCCTGCTCCGCCATTTCCACGGCCTTTTCCATCTCCTTTTCTTTTTCTTTGTCGGCCGACTTTTGGGCATCGCTCTGTGGGCCGGCTTTTTTCTCCTCGGGTTTCGCCGCCTCTTTCTCGCCCTTGGCTCCTAACGCGGCCTTGAGCTTTGCCAGGTTTTCTTCAACCGCTTCTATGGCCTTGGCCTCGGCGGATTCTAATTCCGACTGCGATTTCTCCGCTTCCTTATCCTTTTTGTCCTTGGCTTTGTCCTTATCCGCGGCCTGGTCCTTCTCCGCTTGTTCGGACTTTGCCTGGGGCGTTTCGGCCTTGGATTTATCAGCCTCGGTCTGTGCCATCGAAACCGATACGCTCAAAACCAAAATCAACCAGCCCGGCAGCAGTATGCGTCGCATCGTACGGATCCTTTCTGATGTTCGTGACAATCGGCAAAACTTCTGGAGTTCATCTATTTTACCATGATTATTAAAAAAGTCTGCGCAATACATATTAAGGGGGGTAACTATCGGCGGTAATGGATTATCTGTAAAGCCGCGACCATTGGTCGCGCGGTTGTGGAAAAACAAAGAATTTACCGCGAATTTATCCGTTTATTATGCGCGACCAATGGTCGCGGCTTTACAAAGAGAAAAATTAAATAACATTACGTCTTTTGCCATAATCATTTAATGCTATTTATCATGCCGCCGTGGGCTGCCGATCTTGGGTACTGTCTTATTAGCATGTTGCTAACTCATCGAGCAGTTTTTCGATACTCCAAACTTGGGTCGTAAGTCCTTGCGCCATAGCCGGTGTGGTCTTTAATGTCGCATGCACCCGGCAGAAATTGTAGTACAGGAAGTACAGGGCTAAATGGGCCTTGTGATTCTCCCACTTTTTGCTGTACGCATTAGTCAATCTTGTCATGCGCCGGACGCCCATGCGAATGTTAAGGTTTTGCCGTTCGACGTGTGACGTGCAAATTAAATCCTTAACCGGATTACCGCAAATAATGTGCTTGTGTATGTCTATTATTTCGGGCGGTGAATAGCGGCCGGCGGTGCCTTGATTCTGATTGCCGTATATTTTAACCAATTGGGCAAAGTCAACTTGCTCATTAAATACTCTGGGCATAATCTTTGTGTAAGGCAGATAACCATCCGTACTTAATTGAAATCGTCCAGTGGTAACGCGAAATAATTTATCTGCGAATCTTTCCGCATCGTGTGGGCTACGTTTTCCCAGATGCCAGGCCACAAGTAATTTTGTATTCCGTTCAATGGCCGTGTAGCAATAAGCATCGCCAAACTCGGTATTGCGTTCCAATTTTACGCGGTTCTTTTCCTTGCAGCCCACAAAACCCCAAATTTCGTCTACTTCAACATGTTCGACGGGAAGATTAACCATTTTTAATTCCCAATACCATACAGCCCGCTGGCCGGCAATTTCCAATAAGTGGAGAATTGTATTTCGGTTAATGCCTAAAATCCGTTCGATGCTTCTAATTGAATTGCCTTCCAGCAAAAGGCGTAAGCAAAGCACGATTTTTGCCTTTTCAAGTCGCATGTTGCCCAAAGGTCCGGATTTTGGAGAAATCCAGGTAACGCCGCATAGAAGGCAACGATAACGCTGATTACCGTGCTGATCGTGACCATGCTTTTTAAATTTTATATGGTTACATGTAGAACAAATCATGGCGAATCCCTTTGCATTTTCTGCGGGATTCGCTAGAATTTATTTGTGAGATTGCTTCTAGGCGAAACCCGCTTAGTTGTAATTGGCCCCGGTTGGGATTACCGTCCCGTCCGGGGTTTTTGTTGGGGGCATAACTCCCAATCGCTATAATTATTGTACAGACAATAAATATAAAGTCAATACAAATAAACACGAAATAATAGGGATTGTCAAAATATTATTTGTCTGTACAATAGGGACATGAATAAATCACGTGGTAGACCGGTTAAGCCGGACAAAGACCGCAGGGAAACACGCTTCCAGGTGCGTTTATCCCCTACAGAATTAGCCTTAATAGAAAAGGCATCTGAGGGCAAAACATCTACCTGGGCGCGTGATACGCTCTTAAACGCCGCTAAAAGGCGAATTAAGGGCTAAGGCGGAGAGAGGGGGTTACGATCCCGTTCCGCGCGCACGCGGACCCCTCCGGCAGGTTATAAGACTGCTGCGCCTCCAAGACGCGGGCCGCTCTCCATATAGAAATATGGAGAGGGTGCTAGAAATTCAGATTGAGATTTTGAAAAACATTTTGCATGTGGACAATGACACGGATAGCGGTCATTGGTTCGCGCAAATAAAATTACATGCACTTTTTGCACTATCAACTGTTATCTTCAGTCTTTTCTGTCGCAAGATATCTCGAACCTCATCGGAATAATCGTCTTCTTGGGCAACGATGCGTTTTGAGTTTGATTTCATAGCTGCTTGAATAAATTTGCGATCATTGGGATGAAAATGAACTTCATCTAGTTTTGTATTTATTGGCTTCCACTCCGGTCCTTTGGCACGATCTACAGAATTTATTTTTAACTTATCCCACATGTAGCGCACAAAAATCATGCCAAATGTCACCTCATTCATTTTATTTTTATATTCTTGTTCGATTGTTCCAATTTTATCTAACACAAGATATACGTCTACTATTTCCATCATTTGATTGAGTAACTTAATACAGTCTACTTGTGAGCCGTGATCACTGATTCCAGATGCTATTATTAATATCTCCGTATCAACAGTAAGATCACGCATCTTTCTTTTGCTTTCCGGCTGCAATTGCCATAGCCATTGCTTCTTGATATGCTTCATCAAAGAAACCTTTTGGCCAATTTTCAAAGTGACCCTGTCCATTTAATTTTAATTCACTTACCTTAGAATATCCGCCCTTTTTCTCAACACATAGAATTGCCACATTTTCTGGAGTAATATGTTTATACTTTTTTTCGGCAATTCGACGGCGAATTCGTAAAAGTAGATGTTCGCTGTGTGTTTCGATAATGAATTGGCGATGCTGAACTGCATTTTCCATAAATAAATCGGCTAAATCCGCTTGTGCTCTAGGATGTAAATGCAGTTCTGGTTGTTCTATAAGAAGACATTCCCTTTTGTTGGTACCTTCTGTTTGAGCTATAATCGGTAACACTTGTGCCATACCCTCTCCCATGGCAGCAAGATTGATTCCTTTCGTTCCTTTGATTTCGTCACCAATTAAAGATTGTTCCATCCCAGCCTTATCAGAAGATTTCATTCTGAGTTTAGAAAGCATTTCAAAACGCTTGGAAATCCAATTATCTACCAAACCAAGTAGATTTGTATTTTTTCCTGGCACGGCATCTTTTTTTGCAAGTATTTGTAATAAATTTTCACCTGCTGACCCTATCTCAAAAATACCTTGGCCGATTCGGATAGACCATGGTAACCTTGCACGCACAGGCGATACATGATAAAGAGCACGAAGAAGTATTTCCCACACCCAACTATGTGCTCCAAGTTGACTCGCAATTACTTGAGCTCCTCTTAAACCGCGCATATCGAGTTTTCTGCCCTCTTTAAGTGCCTTTGGAACTAGCATCGGGAAAAAGTGGCGATATTCAAGAACTAATTTATCATGCGCTGCTTTTGCAATACCTTTTGCTTCCCATTCTTTATTGTGTTTGTGTGAAGCAATGATAATCTCTTCTTCGCGTTTTAAAGTGCATGCACATACATTAATTTCTTGGGTATGAGAATTGAATCCGAAAGTTACATCTACATTATTGGCTAATACGGCCGTTTTTTCTTCGCTTGAGGTATTTCGACGAATAGAAATCTCGTCAGGCTCATCTCGCGTTAAGCCAATTGAGAATGTATGAGAAGTTGCCGCATGTCCGCCATATAAAATATCATAGAAGCCACCTAAATCAACTAGTGGCCCTGTTGTTACAAGTGCGCTATTGGATTTATCATAAAGCGTCTGTTTAAATAAAAGAATTGCTTGAATAAGTGTTGATTTTCCAGCATTGTTGGGACCAATAATCAATGTCAAAGGCCGAAGAGGAATATCTCCAGTCGGTCCTTTGTAACATTTAAAATTTTCAAGTCTTAAGGATTTAAACATGCTTCTATTCTCATTGGTTCTCATATAATTTCCTTTACTAAAAAGTGAATGTCAATAAGGGGAAACACAAACCGGTAGAATTGCCGACAAAAGAAGCGAAAAAAATCGCTGGCGTACTGCAAGATAATGCCATAGAGGGGGGTAGGGACGACATCGCCATCAAAATTCTCATTTTTCCCTACTTTCCAGCAACATTTTGCTAAGACAATACCCGATCTTGAAAATATACAGATGTATACGTATACTAATGTATATGACAAGACGCATTGCACATCTCGACGCCGATTGCTTTTACGTGTCCTGCGAACGAGTCCGCCACCGCTGCCTCCGCGGCCGGGCCGTGGGTGTCTTAAGCAACCAGGGCGCTTGCGTGATCGCCAAAAGCTACGAACTCAAAGCACGCGGCGTGACCACCGGCATGCCCATCTGGGACGCCCTGCCCCTTTGCCCCGAGGCCATCTTTGTCAAACGCGATTTCGAGTGGTACGAAGTCCTATCCCGCCGCATACTCGATGTCACCCGCAGCTTCAGCCCCGCCGTGGAATACTACTCCATCGACGAAATGTTTTTCGACGCCGAGCGGATCGATTTCCGCGAAGCCAAAACCCTGCAACAAGCCATCCTCGAGCAAACCGGCGTGCCCGTAAGCGTGGGCGTGTCGCTCTCGAAAACGCTGGCCAAATTGGCGTCCAGTTCCGGAAAACCCTTCGGCTGCGTCGCGGCCGTGGAGCAAGCCGACGTCGAGCGCCTGCTTTGCGGCCGGCCCGTGGAAAAAATCACCGGCATCGCCCGGCGCAGCGCACGCCGCCTGGAGCCCTACGGCATCCGCACCTGCCAGGATTTCGCCCGCGCCGATCGCTGCCTGATCCGCCGCCTGCTGACCAAGCGCGGCGAGGATTTGTGGTGGGAACTGAACGCCACGCCCGCCCTGCCCCTGAACACCCTCCGCCCGGCCCATAAAAATCTCAGCCGCGGCGGAAGTCTGGGCATAGCCACCGCCGATCCCGACCGGCTCACCGGCTGGGCTGCCAGAAACGCCGAACGGCTGGTCGAGGCCCTCGATCATCACCAAGTGTATTGCGACCAGTTGGCCATGCACCTGGAATTCAAAGACGGCGGCGGGGCCGCGCGGCGGGCAAGCCTTTCCGCCGCCACCGCCGATTTCCACATCTTGCATCCCGCCGCACTGCAGTTGCTGAAAATCTGCTGGCCGGCCGGGCGAGTGGTCTCCTACATGCACCTGATCGCCGAAAACCTCTCCGCCCGCCAATTCGCGCAGCGAAGTTTATTCGAACAGTCCACGCCAAAGCAAAAAGCCATCGCCGAGGTGAAGCGCTCGATCAACCGCCGCGTGGGCCGATTCGCCCTGCGCAGCGGCGCCACCCTGCCCCTGGACGACATCTACCGCGACGAAACCAGCTCCTACGATATCTGCGACATCTACGGAAAAACATGTTTTTAGGAAGTCATTGTGTAAAAAGGGAAAAGGGAAAAGGGGAAAAATGGAAAAAGGCACATCAAATGGATTTGTTCAATTTGCAATTTGCATTTTGCAATTGACAATTTGCAATAAGTTGTTGTTTCGTTCGCAGGATGCGTCATGAATTTTATACGGCCATGTGTAGCGGAATTGCCCTGCCCATTGATGAACTGCCCGAAGCGCTGCTTAGCACTCAGCGCCGCCGCTTGATCCTGCGCGAGCCGGGCGATTCGCAGGAGTTGCGCTTTCTGTATCGCGATCCGCGGGCCGAACTGCCCGCCTGGTACGGCGACCGGTTGGGCATTTATCCCTGGGGAAACCGCGACGGCCGGCAATCCGCCCTGCCCCGCACCGGCTGGTGCCGCCGGGAAACTCTGGAAGATGGCCTGTGGCGGCACCTCAATCCCGAGCCGGTCGACATCCCCGCCGCCCTGGGCCTCGAGCGCGGCGTCTGGTTCCTCATCCCCGAAGGCATGATCCGCGGCGTCTTGGTCCGCGACGAGCGCACCCGCCCCCACGTCTACATGCTCACCCAGCCCGCCTCGCACTACTATCAAATCATGACCCGCCACCCCCGCATGCCCGTACTCCTGGGCGAGCAAATCTAAAATATTTAGCCCCGGGTGAATACACCCGGGGTAGTGTTTGGCGAGCGATTCCCATGTTTTCGTTTAGCCGCGAGCGGGCACCGACCGAAGGTTGGTCGGCGAGCGCGTCTTGTGTTTTCGTTTAGTTGCCATTAGAAATACCATCCTATCCTCTCTCCTTGTTATTTGTCCTGTAGTCACATATCCTTACATGCTGGATGAATCGTTTATCAAATAATATCCTTATGAAATAGCCGGCGGGTAACACCCGCCGGAAATATTTTTTTAATCCCGGGGAATTTTACCATGATCAATAAACCGATCTCTATAACCAACACGAATCTGACGCGGCGGCGCATGCTGCAAGGCGCCGCGGGACTGTTGGCGGCGGGCACGCTGGCCGTTTCGCAAACTGTCCGGGCCGAAGATCAACCGGCGGCCGAAAGCGAAAAGGCCGTGCTCAAAGGCCGGCTCAATCAATCGGTGTGCCTATGGTGTTTCAAGATGAAACTCGACGAATTGGCCCAAAACGCCGCTGCCATGGGGCTTAAATCGATCGAACTGGTCGAGCCCGCGGACTGGCCGATCCTGAAAAAACACGGCCTGATCTGTGCCATGACTGCCAGCCACCCCATTAACCAAGGTTTTAATAAAAAAGAAAACCACGAGAAGTGTATCGCGGCCTTGAAAAAATCGATCGACGCCTGCGCCGAGGCGGGCTATCCCAACGTAATTACCTTCTCCGGCAACCGCGACGGCATGTCGGACGACGAGGGCTTGAAAAACTGCGTGGAGGGCTTGAAAAAGGTCATCGGTTATGCCGAGCAGAAAAATGTAAACATTTGTATTGAGATCCTGAACAGCCGCTTGAATCACAAAGGCTATATGTGCGACACGGCCGAATGGGCCGCCGAGTTGTGCAAGCAAGTCGGCTCGCCGCGAATGAAAATCCTCTTCGATATCTATCACGTTCAAGTCCAGCAGGGCGACATCATCGCCCGAATCAAAAAGTTCCACGAGTACATCGGCCATTATCACACGGCCGGCGTGCCGGGCCGCCACGAGATCGACGACACCCAGGAACTCAATTACCCCGCGATAATGCGGGCCGTCGCCGAAACCGATTTCCGCGGCTTCGTCGGCCAAGAATTCACCCCTACCCGCAACCCCATGAAATCGCTCCGCGAAGCAGTGCGCCTTTGCGACGTGTAAGAAATATTCATTTATGAAATATTTAGCCCCGGGTGAATACACCCGGGGCAATGCTTGGGCAACTGTTTAAATGGCGGTTGAACTGCCGCCCCCCAATGATGTTCGGCCGGCTGTCCAGTGCATCTTGCATAGTCAGCGCCAGGATGTATAATTGAAGATTGGAATATATGCATCCGGGCGGAAATAATTTCATGAGCCGCTTGCCTAATCGCTTCGATTCGATTTATGTTGTGATCTGCTGATATAAATGGAGATGATATCATGACTTTGAAGGCGGGATTGCTCCGGGCAAAGATCCAAAAATCATCTTTGGCTTTTATGCTCGGGCTGATCTTCTCGTTCGCCGCTTGGGCCCAGGGCGAACAGGACGTCTCGCAAATCGTCGCCAAAGTCGATCCGGCGGTCGTCATGATCTCGGTCGATAAACATACCTTGGGCAGCGGGTTCGTAATCGACAAGTCGGGACTCATTGCCACCAACTATCACGTCATCGAAGGCGCAAGAAATGCCACGGTCACGTTTCCCGCCGACAAAGATAAAAAAACTTATACGGTAACCGGTTTTTTGGCCATCCAACCGGGCAAGGATTTAGCCTTGATCCGCATTCGTTCCGAAGAGGGCCCCTTTGCGTCGCTAAAGCTGGCCGATGCCCCGCCCGCAAAGGGCGAAAAGGTCTTCGCCTTTGGCTCGCCTCTGGGACTAAGCGGCTCGGTCTCCGACGGCCTGGTTTCCTCGCTCCGATCGGGGCTTGAACTCCGCGATATCCTCCAGGGCATGACCCATTCCGATATTTACATAGACACGATGAATTACGATACGGACGCGGAGTGGCTGCAGATAACGGCGCCCATATCCCCGGGCAACAGCGGCGGTCCCCTGGTCAACGTGCGGGGAGAGGTCGTGGGCGTCAATACCTGGGTTTTCGGCGGAAGCATGGGCCAAAATTTGAACTTTTCCCTGTCCGTGACCAGTCTGCGGAAATTGGTCGCCGGGGCAGGCACCGTTTTGCAGCCCTTGGCCAACTTGCCCGCGACTCGGGATAAAGGCGTTTTCGGCGGAAGACTCGTCGGCGATCCCGATAAAACTTTGGCCATGTGGAAACAATACAACGAATTGAAAAACGATCTAAACACCAAAGTCGATGCTTGTGAAAAAAAATTGGATAGCATTACTCCTCTAAACCCGCAAAACCTCAATCAAGGTTTGAGTTCCCGCATTAAAAGAACCGCGGACATCGCCGAGCAGATGTCCACTATATACGCCGACTATACCAGCCGGATGAAAGCCCTGGATAATATCGACGTCGATGCCGATTTGCTCAAATTTGTCATCGTGGAGACCGAACTCGGCCAGCGTTTAAGCGATGCCTACAAAAATTATTCCAAAAAACTGCCCCGTTCCGATCCATCCACGTACAGGGTCGAATTCGATCTCAATAGCCTTAATGGCGATTCACACTCTATGCGGACCGAGTACAACCTCTTGCGCCTGAAACTCTCGCAAAAATATAAAATAAGATTCCCTACCCTGGAAGAAGTTAAATATGCCTCTGCCAAACCCGCGGACATCGATGCGAAAAAGACCGATCCCGCCGGCGCCCGGAAAACCGCGGCTTCATCCGATCGCAATCCCGATCCCGCTGCCCAGGATGCCGGCGATCGCTCCGCGGTTCGCACCTGGACCGACCGCAGCGGTAAATACCAAGTTCAGGCAAAGTTCATCAGCATCGAAAACGGAAAAGTAAAACTCCAAAAAACCGACGGCAAACTGGTTCTCATACCGGTCCAGTCGCTCAGCGAGGCCGACCGCAGGTTCATCGGCGCGGCCGAGTAATATCGCGATTGTATCGGCATACGGGAATAAATCTGTCTATCAGATCATAAAGATCGATCACTGTGCCGACATCTATTATCGAACCCGTAACTTCTTTACCAATTTAATTCCGTGGCCTCGTTCCAGTGCTCGTAGAGCGTTTTAAGCGCCTCTTGCTCCCCGGCTATCTTGGCCGTTATCGACCGCACCCGATCGCCGTTGCGCAGTGTCTCGGGCTGGGCGAGTTCTTTTTGAAACTCCTGCACCAAGGTTTCGCGAATGAAAATCTCATCTTCCAGGTCCGATACCTTGCGGAAGGGATAACGCCGCTTTTTGCCCGGCTTTTTAGAAGATATTTTACTGGGTTTGCCGGATTTTTGCAGAGTTTTTCTCGACTTTTGCCCGCCTTTGCCCTTTTTAGGTCGCTCTTTGACATCTTCTTTGCCCTGTGTCTCCTCGACTTTGCTCTTGAGTTGCAATTGATACTCGTCGTAATTGCCT
>JBEKSO010000119.1:0-10107 GCA_049516935.1 Thermoguttaceae bacterium | reverse complement strand
AAGGCCTTGGCCAGGTCGATAAGGCAGATAAACCCGCGGCAGGCAAGCGGTTCAACGAGGTCAAACAAGAGATCGAAGCGGCACTGCTGGCGGCAACCGAGCGGCTGGCCCAAAAAAGCGGCGGCAAGGTGGAATCGCGGCAATTCGATCCAACGGTGCCGGGCCTGCGTCCGCGATTGGGGCGCCTGCACCCTGTGACGCAAACCATCGAAGAATTAAAAGACATCATGGGCCGGCTGGGATTTACAGTGGCCGACGGGCCGGAAGTCGAGGATCCCTGGCACAACTTCGAGGCCCTGAACATCCCCTTGGAGCATCCGGCCCGCGATCCGCTGGAGAATTTTTATTTGGCCGCGGCGGAAAAAACGGCGGATGGAGCTGCGGTAGGTACGGCAATTCAACTGCCGTACCAACAAAAAGACTTTAGCGGCATCAAACGCCCTCACCCTAACCCTCTCCCGACCAACCTTCGGTCGGTGCCCGGAGAGGGGACTTATGATACCTCCAGAAGCCCTCACCCTGACCCTCTCCCAAAGGGAGAGGGGACTAAGCCGCATGGGGAGAAAGAGCCGGGCAACTTGTTGTTGCGGAGCCAGACGAGCACGGTGCAGATTCGGGTGATGGAAAAGACGCGGCCGCCGGTGCGGATCATTTCGCTGGGCCGTGTGTATCGGCCCGATACGGCAGATGCCACGCATTTTCCCATGTTCCATCAGATCGAGGGCCTGTTGGTGGACCGGCACGTGACCATGTCGGACTTGAAGAGCGTTTTGCGCCTGTTTGCCCGCAGCGCATTTGCCGACGACGTGCATATCCGTTTTCGGCCGTCTTTTTTTCCGTTCACCGAGCCCAGCGTCGAGGTGGACATGAGTTGGCAAGGCGGGTGGATCGAGATGGGCGGGGCCGGAATGGTCGATCCCAACGTGCTCAGTGCAGTCGGATACGATGCCGAGGAATACTCCGGGTTTGCATTCGGTTTGGGGATCGAGCGGATCTGCGCTCGGAGGCATGGAATAACAGATATCCGCGAATTTTATAAAAACGATGTGAGGTTTTTGCACCAGTTTTGATTATTCTCCGCGAAACCGCAAGCGGTTTGAATTCACTAACCACTGATCACTGATCACAGCACACTTAAAATGCTTGTTTCCTGGAACTGGCTGAAGCAATACGTGACGCTCGACATGCCGCTTGCGGAGTTGGAGCGGCGGTTGATGATGGCCGGGCTGAATCACGAATCGACCGAGGAGATTGGCGGCGATTTGGCCGTGGATTTGGAGGTCACCAGTAATCGGCCCGACTGCCTGGGGCACATCGGCATCGCCCGGGAAATCGCGGTGCTGTGGGGCAAGGAGCTGAAAATCCCCCCCGCCCGGCCGCCGGAAGGGAAAACTCCGGCCGAGCAGCTTGCCAAGGTGCGAATCGACTGTCCGGACCTGTGTTTTCGCTATATCGCAGGGGTAATTCGCGGGGTGAAGGTTCTTCCAAGTCCCGGTTGGATGGCCCGGCGCTTGGAAACGATCGGCATAACGCCGGTGAATAACGTGGTCGATGCGAGCAACTACGTGCTGATGGAATGCGGGCAGCCGCTGCACACGTTCGACTATCTTAAACTGAAGGGCCGGGAAATTATCGTGCGGCGTCCGCTGCCGGGCGAGAGGATCGAAGCCATCGATCATAAGACCTACGAGTTATCGAGCGAGATGTGCGTCATCGCCGATGCCGAAGACGCGGTTGCCATAGGCGGCGTTATGGGCGGTGCGGCGACGGAAGTAACTGAAAAGACGAGAGACATTTTGGTCGAGGCGGCCGAATTCGATCCGGTATCGATTCGCAACACGGCCCGGCGGCTTAATCTTCACAGCGATTCGTCGTTCAGATTCGAGCGGCGCGTGGACCCGGAAGGACTGGATTGGGCCAGCCGGCGGTGCTGCGAACTGATCCTGGAACTGGGCGGGGGCGAATTGGCGGCGGGTTCGGTCGATGTGGGTATTCATCCACCACAGCGGGAGCCGGTTACGTTGCGTTTTTCGCAACTCAAGCGGATTTTGGGCATCGACGTTCCGGCGGAGCGGGTGCGGGAAATTTTGCAGGCGCTGGGCAACGTCGAAGCGCCGGCCTCCCCTCTCCCATTGGGAGAGGGGATGATCACTGTAATCCCGCCCAGTTGGCGGAGGGATTTGACCCGCGAGGCCGATCTCGTGGAGGAAGTCGCACGGATACACGGGTACGAGCAGATTCCCGAGGACGTGGCCGTGCCCATGGCGGCCTCGACGCGGACTCGCCAGGATCGGATATTGGAAAAGATTCGCGGCGTGCTTTTGGCAGCGGGCATCGACGAGGCCTTGACGCCAAGCGCGGTTGACGGGCAAACGTCGGCGGCGATGAGTCCTTGGACCACGGCCGAACCGTTGCGGAGTTTGATTCCAGTGATTCGCGGGGCCTACTGCCTGCGGCGGAGCTTGATCCCCAGCCTGCTGGGCGCGCGGCGGACCAACGAGGCTTTGTCGAATCCTGAGATCGAACTTTTTGAAATCGCGAAAATTTATCTGCCCCGGCAGGGCGATTTGCCGGATGAAGAATTGATGCTGGGCATAACCAGCGGCCGGGACCTTGCTTTTGTAAAAGGGGTGATCGAGGTGATTGTCGAGGCGCTTAGGTGCAAATCGGCTTTGGAATCGATGAGCGACGAAATTCCACTCATCGATCCGGCCCAATCTTGCCAATTCAAACTGGGCAGCGAACTCCTGGGATATCTGGGCAAATTATCGGCGGAAGGACAGAAGCAGTTCGATCTGCGCGGGCCGACCACCGTGGCCGAGATTAAAATAATGCCGCTTGTCGAAGCCGCCGATCTGATGCCGTCTTACGTTCCTTTGCCGGCATTTCCGGCCGTTACCCGGGATATTAACCTGGTGGTCGATGAGGCGGTGCGTTGGGCCGACATAGCGGGAACCGTTTATGCCAATGGCGGAGAGTGCCTGGAACATCTTGACTACCGCGACACGTATCGCAACCCGAAACAACTTGGCGACGGCAAAAAAAGCCTGCTGATGACTATTACCCTGCGCTGGAAAGAGGGGACGCTCACCAGCCAGCAAGCCGATGAAATCCGCGATCAAGTCGTGGCAGCCTGCCGGGCAAAACACGGCGCTGAATTGCGGGCGTAAAAAAGAAAAGGCGCCATGAACCATTCTGACTAAAACGGCGTTCAGGAAGATGTAGCGTCCGATTAGTCCGGCCGCTTGCGGCCGGTGAGATTCAAAAGCGTGCAATACGCTTCACCATTGTGAGCAGCATTCTTGTAAATAGGCATTTGTCAGAATCCCTGCATGTGCCGAGCATTAAGGACAACTTGGATAAAACAAAAAAATACGAGGCGTTTGAAGGCATTTTGGCCGATGCCGTGCAGCGAGTGGAAATGTGCCTAATGGCGCAAAATGACGGTTTCCGAGAGCTTTTCTTGAACCTACGCCAACCATTGGCTGCAATCCCAGCCCAACAGCCGCTCGATCTGCTTGATGTCATACTCGTAGACGTTTCGCAGATAGGCAAGTTCTTCCCGAGTCATCTGTGATATGTACGGACGAGAGTGTTTGATTCTAGGACTCACTTCCCGAAATGCATCTAATTGCAGAAAACCGCAGACTCGATCAAGAGAGTTCCGTGGATCGTTCAGGAGATCCTCGGTTTTGAGAAAAAACGTTTGTTCCACGGGGAAAAAATGCCAGAGGCGCCGGATTTGCTCGGCGTAGAAGCCTCGATCCACGTAAGAGTAAACACGATGCTGCAAAGGAATCGCCTCTCGGCATCGCAATCGTTCGCTAGTGATGGCCTCCCGGAATGACAAAGTCTCCGCGTTGCGATCCCATTCCATATTCCAATCCGAAAATGCCCGCGCGATGGGATTACGCAACAGCACAATCCATTTCATCCGAGAATTGTATTCCCAAATTCTACGCGGCGCGGGATGCCAATACATGTAGATCGGCGTGGTTTCTCCGAAAAGGCATCCATCAGATTTGGGGTCAAACAAGGAGTGATAAAGCGAATAGTCGACGTTGCTGTTGGCAAAACACTGCTCGTCATCGAAAAAATGCGACTCTTTGTGTTTTGCCATCGAAATCCCGGGATGCAGCCGAAGATACGCGTCCAAGGCGCTGGTGCCGCCCTTCTGAACGCCACCGATAAGGAAATCGACTTTCATTTCCCGCACCGATGCCGCGCTGCGCGAAAACCGAAGAGAAGCGTTCTTCCAACAAAGACGCCTTATTTTCGCCAGCACTGAGTTTGTGTTTTTGCAAGCGTCCACGGATTCTTGATCGACACTGAACATTATGCGATTTTACCCCAAACGACAATGGTCATCCGTGCCATGAGGGGTGGGATGAAAAATGGTGAAGTGTGAAAAAGGGGTCCATTCAATTCAGGCTTTCGAGGCCGGCCGCGAAGACAAATCGGCAGGTCGAGTTCGAGGCGACCGGTCGATTCACGAACGCTGGCCGTAGGGGCAGCCCTGTTTCGCCGCTGCGACGGATGGCCGTCCGTTTGTCGGCGTCCGGCGTTTGGTGGACATATAAACCAGCGGCCATCGGCGGAAAGGGGTAAGGCATGGCGATAGATTATCCGATTTTCTCATTTTCCGCAAGATTAAAATAGTTCAGATATGAAGGTGGAAAAGGTAGATGGAAAAGGCGCCAGGTACCTTTATTGGCGAGTAAATAGGCATTTGGCGGAATCACTGCGTGAGACGACCATTAAGGACGATGGCTGGCGTGTTGGCATACCATGTGCTAAATTGGATGGATGCCCGGATGCGGATCTTTGAACGGTGCAAAAAGGGGACGCATGTATTTTTCAAAAAGAGCCGTGTTCCCTCTTTTTTATATACGGCGCAAATCGACGCGGACTTGGTCGTCTATTTCGGCTATCGCATAGCAACCGGAGCCGGCAGGACCGCAGTTAACTACCGTGGTAGGGCCTAGCATATCGACGCCGCGGGATTCGTGGAGATGGCCGCAAACGACCAGGATGGGTTGGGTCTGTTCGACAAACTCGCGCAAGGCCGTGCTGCCCACGTGCTGGAAAAAATGGGTGCGATCGAGTTTTATGCCGTGCGGAGGCACGTGGGCAAGCACGACGCGGCGGCGGGCGTGTTTGATTTGGTTGTAGCCCGCCTGAAGATGCTGGATCATCTCTTCTTCGGTAAACCCGTACATTCCGCGATGCCACGGAGGCGTGGCCGAGAGTCCGTGAATGCCTACGTCATTGATAATCATTCCCCTTCCAGCGACGGACACGCCCAACTCCACCAGGCGCTGGTCGATTTGGGGCGAATCGCAATTTCCGGCAACTGCCAAGACTGGAAAATTTGTGGATTGAGCAAGGTGTACAATCTTTTCAACGTCGGCGGGCGTGCCGAAATTGGTCAGATCTCCGCCAAGCAGGACCACGTCTATCGGGCCGGCATGATTTAAAATATGCTGGAAAGGTTCGATGCGATTGTGGATGTCGGATATGCAGAGAAATTTCATCGGGGCAATGCGGAACTAGGTGAATTTACCCTGTTGTGGGGGTGCATAAACTATCTTGGATGCGGAATAATAGAGGTGATGCAAAAAACCAAGATAATCCTAGCAGGAAAGATTTCGATAGGAAGCCGAGGATTTTCAAGTATAAGAGGGTAGCGGATAAATGAAAGTGCATTCTGCCCTCACCCTAACCCTCTCCCAAAGGGAGAGGGGACTTATTCTGCCCTCACCCTAACCTTCTCCCGACCGCTGGTGCGGTGCCCGGAGAGGGGACTTATGGAATTGGTAATGATTGTTTTTCTGTAAGATCGATTCCTGCTTGCAAATTTTAGAAACAAGTAGAAACTGAAAACATAGATTTTATTAGGGTTTAATTTTTGGAGAATGAGATGAGACAGTTGACTGTTGCGAAACCGTCTGTCATTACCGATTGGGATACGATGTACCGCCAGGGAACGCCGCCTTGGGACGCCGGGGTAGCGCATGCCGAATTGCTGCGGGTTTTGAAGGAATATTCGTTTCCCAAGGGCGGAACTGTATTGGAAATCGGCTGCGGAACCGGTTCGGACGCCATTTGCTTTGCCAAGCGGCGGTTTGAGGTGACGGCGGTAGATTGCTCGCCGATCGCTTTGGAGCGGGCCAGGCTCCGGGCCGAACAACACGACGCGCTTCTGCGCTTCGTGCTGGAGGACATTTTCGATTTCTCCCGGACGGTGGGCCAGTTCGACGTGGTGTATGACGCGGGTTTTTACCACTACATCCGACTGACCAAGCTTGAGCAATATTTAGACATATTGTGGCGTCTTACGCGGCCGGGGTCGTGGTACTTCTGCCTGGCCGGCAGCGTGGGCGAGCGAGCGGAAGGCGGACCGCCCCAAGTAACGGAAGACGACATTCGCTTTGAACTGGGCCGGCTCTTCGAGTTCGTGCATCTGCGGCACATCAAGTTTGAAAGCCCGCTTAGGCCCCAAGGTTACCTGGGCTGGTCGTGTTTGATGCGCCGGCCGGAGGTTCGATTATAGAAATTAATAGCTTCTAACAGAATGAAGTCAAAGGGCAAGTAATGTGTCGCTGCCGCCTGGGCGGCAGTGTTTTTTCCGGCAATTCTCCCAGCACTGCTTGCAAGCAAGCAGTGGCACACGGCGTATAGAAATCAAGATGCCTGTGACGACAACTTTCCAACAAGCCCTGGGCCGGGGCAATTTGGTTTTCGACGGCGCGATGGGCACGGAGATATACCGGCATCATGTGTTTACGAACCGCTGCTTCGACGAGTTGTGCCTTTCCGACGCCAAACTGATTCGCACTATTCATGGCGAATACCGCGACGCCGGGGCGGACGTGCTGACGACGAACACCTTTGGAGCGAACCGGGCGGCCTTGGCGCAGTTCGGTCTTGCCGAAAAGGTGCGGGAGATAAATCATGCCGGGGCGTCGATCGCCCGCGAGGCGGCCGATTCGGCCGGCCGGCCCATGTATGTGGCCGGATCGATCGGACCGTTGCCAGCCCGGCCGCAGCACGAGTCCTTGTACGACGAGATGATAGCCGAGCAGGTGGAAAGTCTGCTGGCGGGCGGGGCGGATTTTATCCTTTTCGAGACCCAGCCCACACGATCGGCTTTGGAAATCTGCGCCGCCGGCATGCGCAGTCAACTGGGCGCGCCCTATGTGCTTTCTTTCGCGGTGGTGGAAAATTGCGAGTCGGCATCGGGCGAATCGATCGAGCGGATGATCGCGCCTTTTCCCGGCGACGTTCGGCAACCGATTGCCTGGGGAATGAATTGCGGCAGCGGGCCGGACGGTTTGTTGGCCGCCGTGGAACGTGCAGTTCGGCTGACCGCCTTGCCTTTAATTGTGCAACCGAACGCGGGCATGCCCAAGGAGGTGGAGAACCGGCGGATATACCTGTGTTCGCCGGAGTATCTGGCCGAATATGGGAAACGCTATATAAACCTGGGCGCGGCGGCAGTGGGCGGATGCTGCGGCACCACGCCCGATCATATCCGCACGCTGGCCTCGACCATAAAACCGCTGGCGCGAATGCAATCGAAGCATGTGATTAGCGCAGTTGCCAAGAGCGTGGAGCTGAAACCGCCGGCCCCATTGGCGGAGAAATCGCAATTGGGTTTCCGGCTGTCCAATCGTCTTTGGGTGACGAGCGTGGAATTGCTGCCCCCGCGCGGTTATGACATGCGGTCGGCCATCGAGAAGAGCAAGACTCTTCGCCAACGGGGCATCAGCGCGATAAACATTCCCGACGGACCGCGGGCCAGTTCCAGGCTTTCTTCGCTTATCGCGGCGGAACATATCCTGCGCGAGGCCGAAATCGAGCCCATCCTGCATTTTTGCTGCCGCGACCGGAATCTGATCGGAATGCAAGCCGACCTGCTGGCATGCGCGGCGTGCGGAATCCGCAATATTCTTTTTGTAACCGGCGACCCGCCGAAGCTGGGCGACTATCCGCATGCCACCGGCGTGTTCGATATGGATTCCATCGGCATGGCCGCCGTACAGCGAGGATTGAATTGCGGCGTGGACCTGGGCGGGCAGGCGATCGATCCGCAAACTTTCGCCGTAATCGGCGTGGGTCTGGACCCGACTGCGCTCGATGGGCGGCGGGAATTGGAACGGTTTCGGAGCAAGGTGGAATCCGGCGCGGAATTCGCGATCACGCAGCCGGTCTTCGATCCCGACGCCTTGTTGCGCTTTCTCGACGAGGTGCAACGTTACGACATTCCCATCATCGCCGGCATCTGGCCGCTGGTAAGTTACCGCAACGCCTCGTTCATGCGGAACGAAGTGCCGGGCGTGATCGTGCCCGACGCCGTCATGGAGCGGATGGCCTCGACCGATAGCCGGGAAGGCCAGTTGGCGATGGGAATCGAGATCGCCCGCCAGTCGGTGGAGCAAGTGCGGGACCGCGTGGCAGGCATCCAGGTAAGCGCGCCGTTTGGAAATATCGAAACGGCCCTGGCAGTGATTGAAGGCGGCAATTGATAGTTGGTTGAAAATTGTCTGGAATAGAGATATGATGGGAGATAAAGGCCCTCACCCCCGGCCCCTCTCCCAAAGGGAGAGGGGAGGAGTTTGCATTTCTCCAGGTAAAAAAAGGGAACATGGTCACTTCGCAACAGCTTGAAGAGTTTTGCAACAGTGCCCGAAAGATGGGCGCATTGGACGCGGTCGTCGTGTCTCCGCCTACGCAGGTATTCACGGGCGTCTGGGTGCGATTGCGTTGTCAATTTGGATGCTCGGAATACGGTCAGTGCCTGACCTGCCCTCCGCATTCGCCTGCGCCCGAGACCACCCGCAAAATGCTCGACGAGTACAACTCGGCGATACTGCTACACGGCAGTAAATGGAAATTGATACGGGAAATAGCCCAGGCCTTGGAACTAGAGGTATTCCTGGCCGGGCAGTACAAGGCATTTGCCTTTCTGTGCGGGCCGTGCGATCTGTGCAGGAAATGCGTGTGTTTGGCGTCCCGGACGAAAAAAGGCAAGGCTGTCGCGTGCCAGCATCCCGACCTGGCCCGCCCGGCGATGGAGGCGGCTGGAATCGACGTCTTTGCCACGGCCCGCGGAGCCGGTCTGCCCATCGAGGTGGTGCGCTCCACCGACAGTTCGCCAAACTACTATGCCTTGGTATTGGTAGATTAGGGTATATTGACGGGGGCCTTGGATTCTTCATTTCATTTTGAGCGAAGGGCTTTAATCAGACATCTTGCTCATCTTCAGAACCCGTCAAGCCCAGGCGGGCGAGCCAGCGGCCGCGAGGCGGTTTGGCGGGTTGTTTATCCATCGCGGCGGTTGTGAGATTTATGCCTTGTTGCTCCAAGGCGCGGAGTTTTTCATCGAGTTGCGACCGTTCCCGGGCGATCTTGGCGCGTTCCAGGGAGATTTCGACTTCCGCCTGGCGAAGTTTGTCGCGGCATTCTTCCTGGAGGCGGGCGAGATTTTTTCGTTCTTCCTGAATAACGGCGTCGGTATCGAGAATTTTCCCCAGTTCCGCAGCACCTACGGCCATCGAGCCGATATTGTTCGTTTGACTCTCCAGCAGCCCCCTTAATTCGCCGATTTCCTTGTTTTTTTCCGCTAAGAGGCGGTCGGTTTTTCGAATTACCTCTTGGATCCTTATTTTTTCCTCGCGATCTTCTTCTTTCTCTTCGTCGAAGTCGGCTTCGAGCGCGGCGAGGATTCGCTTTTTTTCCGTTTCCCAATTGAGAACGCCGGCGGTAATTTGAGCGGCGTTTCCTCCGCCGCCCTGGCGCGTACGCGCCAGTTGCTCCTGGAGTTCATCGTTACGGGCTTTGAGTTCGCGCAGATCATCGATGGACATTTCGTAGCGGCGGCGGAGACTATCGTCGTCCTCGCCGTCTTCGGCGCCGTTTGCCCGGGCAACGGCCAACTCTTGCCGAGTCCCGGCAAGCTGCCCTTCCAGGTCGGCCACACGGGCTGCCAGTTCTTTTTTTTCGGCTTCTATCCGTTCGAGTTCCCGGCGATCGACGCTGTTTTCGGCAGCGGAAGATTTGTCTCTTAATATACGGCATTCCTCTTGGAGAGATTCCAATTGCCGT
>JBEKSO010000118.1:0-15586 GCA_049516935.1 Thermoguttaceae bacterium | reverse complement strand
ATATTGTCAATGTGTTACAACCAAAAATGGATGCGCGGTGCATAACCTGTCTGCCACGCAGCGGTAAACAACGGGCGCTTAAAGATGAATGGTCCTGAATTTCGGAATCCCGAACCATGTTCTCTGTACCCTCAAGAAAACGCGAACGCGTCAGGCGTACGGACGAGCGGCGTGCCCGAGCACGCAATAAGGGCCCTGGAACCAACCAGTCGACCCAAGGTAAAGCTCATCGTCCGAGTACGGCTGACGCGCCGCTGGGAGAATGAAACGAAGTTACCAAGTTTTCGAGGCCTTGCTCCTCTCTACGGGGTGTTCGCGACAAAACGTGCCGCGGGCGTGGCATAATGCCGTTGATACCGCTTATCTATCGAAGGACTTGACAAAACACCCGGCTTTTGGGGCCGAGTCGCTCCCGGCGGCGGCCAAGCGCATGCCGGGAAAAATGAATGTCAGGTCCTGATAGCGCCGAAAAAAAACCTCCTTCTGCAATGATGACGACTTTTAGAGAATATCCTGGGCGGTTTTTGGACCGCGGCCAAAGCGCGACCGACCAACCTTCGGTCGGTGCCCGTCGCGGCTTTACAAACTTTTCCTAACCGCGTCCTCCGGCCGCGGCTTTACATACTAAGCAAAAAAGTGAACTTGATGCCCACAATTCACATTACTACGAGGGCGGCCTAGGCCGGAGCGGATACGGCGGCGCGGCCCGATAATCGGCCAGGCCGGCCTTGAGATCCTGCTGTTGCAGATCCAACCGCCGGCGGCGCTGGAGGGCACTCAGTTGTTTCCCGAGTGCCCCGTGCATGGGGCCGGATCGCGGCATATTCATGCTGCGCGCATATAACCAGACACTGCGCAATGGTCCAACAGAGCGAATCATGCTAAAGACTTCTGGAAAATCCCGGACGAATAACAACGTATCGCCTTGCAAGGGGCGATAAGAATGCGTTGTCATGTCCCCGTACTTTATTTATACATGATGGATTTTAGAAGTCAAAAAAAGATTCAAGAAACAAAACCATTTCGCCGAAACGCCGCGAGCGCCGCTTGCACATCCGACAACACTGTGCGATTTTATCCGGCCGGTAGAGTTTGTCAGAGAGCGGAGGCGGCCGGCAAGGGTCGCGAAACCGCAAGCGGTTTGACTTTTTATCCCTCATCTCTCATCCCTCATCATTCCGCCTTCATCCTTTAAAAAGCGCTCTCGTCGATATTATGGCCGTCGGCCCTGTTTCCCAGGCTGGAGAAGAGGATCGGATCGATCGTGTAACTGATCCAGTGGTTGGAGCCGTCGCAGAAAATAAAATTGCAAGTATTGACGTGGATGCTGCCGAACAGCAATGGATCGGTGAGTCCCGGGCAATCGCGCGTGGGCGGCGAGAAGGCCGACCGGAAATTGTCGTTGTTGAAACCCGTGTAAAGGCTTTCGTTGTCGTATTTTATAAGGCCGGTTATATAATGGTCGGGATTTAGGTATTTTTCGCCCAGCATAATGGTGTAGGCGGTACCATCGCGCACTTGATCGGGAATGATTTCGCTCCGCTCGAAGCTAATGCCGCTGCATTTTGTGGCATCTTTGTTGTGCGCTTTATGGATTGCCGGCCAGAATGAGGGGGTGTCTCCTTCACCAAGAGTTTCCGGGCCCGGAAAAATTTCGTCGAAATCCTGATCGCCCGAGTTGATGGCATAATCGCCGCGGGCCACAAAATTATCGTTAGCATCATTCTCGGCCGCGTTGAAGGCCACGAAAGTGCCATCAGACGGTTTGGCGAAGAGTATATTGGGCCTTCGGCTGGGGCAGTTCGCGACGGCCAAAGTCGTCTTGGTCATGGCGTTGGCGCCGGCCTTTTGCTTGTCGGTGATCGTATATTGATCGCCGTCCTGCGGCAAAACGTATATTTTATTTTCTTCCATGAAAGGCAGAATGTTATAATACCATCCGCCGGTTTGGCGTTGGCCGAAGCCCCGATCGGGATCGCCGACCCACCACCATCCCCATCCGCCGGTGGGATATTGTTGGTGAGCGTCGACGTGTTGCAATACGCCCAGGCTTAATTGTTTGAGATTATTCGTGCATTGCAGCCTGCGGGCGCTCTCGCGGACGGCCTGCACCGCAGGCAGGAGCAAGGCGATCAACATACCGATTATCGCCATGACCACGAGAAGTTCGACAATCGTAAAAGCCTGGCCTCGGCCGAGTCTTTTCATGCCGTTGCTCTTTCTATTCAACCGGTAAAACGCTTGGCAATAAGCGTGATGTTCTGTCCTCCGAAGCCGAAACTGTTGGTCAGCGTGACATCACAGGGTACTTGACGGGCGACGTTGGGGACGTAGTCCAGGTCGCAGTCGGGATCGGGCGTTTCGTAATTCGTGGTGGGCGGCACCACGTTGTCGCGGATGGCCAATAGGCAGAAGATAAGTTCAGTGACTCCGGCCGCGGCGATCAGGTGGCCCATCATGCTCTTGGTGCTGGACACGGGAATTTTGTAGGCCCGCTCGCCGAAAACTTTCTTGATGGCCAGGGTTTCGACTTTGTCGTTCACGCTGGTGCTGGTGCCGTGGGCGTTGATGTAGTCGATTTTGTCCGGGTCCAATTGGGCGTCGGCCAGGGCCATTTTTATGCAGGTGATGGCGCCGCGGCCTTCGGGGTGGGTGTCGGTAATGCGGAAGGCGTCGGCAGTGGAGCCGTAGCCGACAATCTCGCCGTAAATGTGCGCGCCGCGGGCCTGGGCCGTTTCCAGGGACTCCAAAACAACCATTCCGGCGCCTTCGCCCAGCACAAAGCCGTCGCGATTGCGGTCGAAAGGCCGCGAGGCCTTGGCCGGTTCGTCGTTGTGGGTGCTCAAGGCCGTAAGCAGATTGAAGCCGGTGACTCCGAAGGGGTGGATCATGGTATGCGTGCCGCCGGAAAGCATCACGTCGGCTTCGCCGCGGCGGATGATTTCCACGGCTTCGCCTATGGCCTGGCTGCTGGCCGCGCAGGCCGTCAGGCAATTGATGTTCGGTCCTTGCGCGCCGAAGAGGCTGGCCAAATGGCCGGCGGGCATGTTTGGTTCCTGTTCCAGTTCGGCGATTGGGTGCAGGGTTTCCAGACCTACTCGAGTGAAGCGGACCAGATCGAACTCGCCCCCGCCCGACAGGCCGGCCACCATCATTTGCGTGAAGCGGTGGAAATCCTGTTGACCTTCGCCGCTGCCCAGGTACACGCCGAAGCGCGTGGGATCGAGGCGCGAGACGTCCAAAGCGGAATCGGCCATGGCTTTTTTCGCCGCGCCGACGGCGAAATGAGTGTGCCGGCCCTGATATTTCCAATCCTCGGGATTTTCGCCCACATCGGAAATATCCCAGTTGCGCACCTCGGCGGAAATTTTGGTGGGAAAGTTGCTGGCGTCGAAAATCGTGGTGTAGTCTATGCCGGATTCGCCGGCCAATAACCGCCGCCACACGGTCTCCATCTCCGCGCCCAAGGGCGTAACACAACCGATCCCGGTAACCACAACACGTCGTCGCATGGTGCAGAGTCCTTAAAAAAAACGATGAAGGATGAGGGATGAAGGATGAAAGGTGAGTTCCGAGTGCGGAATGATGTAATTCAGATCCTTCAATGTGCTCAACATGATGTTTAGGGTTTCCACTTGGGTTCTAGTTGATTGTTCATCCCGCATCCTTCATCCTTGTTTGCCTTGTCCGCCGTTTTGGGCCGATTTCACGGCATTCAGAAGCCTGGGCGGAGGGGCCAAACGGCTGCCGTCGGCGGCATGCCCGACGTCGAAAGCGCCCAATAGGCGCATCATGCGGAGAAAGGTTTCCGGATCGAACAGGCTTCCCATGCGCGAGTCGTTAAGGTGGGCGAAGACGATTTCGGCTTCGGCGTGCAAGACGTCGCCCTTGTAACTGGTGGCCGAGACCATGGCCCCTTCCTCCTTGATGTATTCAATTGTAGTCGTGTATACAAGGGTGTCGCCGGGCACGGCGTCGCAATAAAAGCGGGCTTTGGGGATTTTGGCCAGGACCACTTTTTCGTTGAATTGATTGTGTTCGCAGATCAATAGCCCGCCGGTCTGGGCCATGCCCTCGATCACCAGCGAGTTGGGGATCATGGGATAAAAGGAGAAATGATCGTGCAGATGCTCCTCGGCCAAGGAAATGCACTTGATGGCCTTGGCGTAGCGCCCGCTTTCGAACTCGATGAATCTATCGATCCAGTACCAGCGCATTTAATCTGAAACTCCCACTTTGCTTTCCACGAAACGGCACATGTCGGCCACCTTCAAGAGGTTGCCGAAGTCCTGCACGACGGGATTTTTGGAGAAATCGTCAAGATTGGCAAACGGCATGCGCTTGCGGAGCTCGGCCAGGCCGGTTTCGGTGACCTTGCCGTCTTGGACGTATTTCGAATCGGTGAGGATATCTTCCGGAAACAGTTCGCCGCGGGGGATCTTGATATTGAAGGCCTTTTCCAAGCGGAAGACGATGTCCAAAAAGTCGATCGACTCGGCCCCCAAATCGCCCACCAGGGTGGCTTCCGGGGTGACGTCTTCCTCATCGACGCCCAGGGCATCGACCAGGGCAGTGCGGATTTTATCGAAAACTTCATCCTTTGTCGGCATGTCACTCAACCTCCAAACTAAACTAAGTAGGAACTTGGAACGGGGGACGGGAAATTCAATTTTAATGCTGAAAAACAGGGATTAAACTAAATCATGCAATAAGTTTTATCGCTTTTCAGGACAAACCAGCAATAAAAAAATCCATCTTTCCCCAGTAAATTATAACAATTACACCGATTAACCGCTACATTGTGACGACAATTAATATCCTCCCAGGCTTAATCCGCCGTCAACGCGAATGACTTGTCCGGTGAGGTACGAGGCCTCATCGCTGGCCAGGAAAGCGACTACGGCGGCGATTTCTTCGGCCTTGCCGATGCGCTTAAGGGGGATGATTTTTTTGATCTGCTCGCCCGCCACGCCGCGGACGACCTGGCTCATGTCGGTTTCGATCATCCCGGGCGCGACCGCGTTGACGCGGATATTCCGCGCGGCAAGTTCCTTGGCCATGGCTCGAGTCAGGCCGTCGATGCCGCCTTTGCTGGCGGCGTAATTCACCTGCCCGCGGGTGGCGAATTCGGCGGCCGTGCTGGATAGATTTACAATGCTGCCGCGGCGCTCCATCATCATGGGCTGCGTTACGGCGTGGCAGTAGTTATAAGTGCCTCCCAGGTTGGTTTCGATTACGTTTTGCCACTGTTCTTGCGTCATCGCGCCCAACAGCCCGTCCAGAACGATGCCGGCCGAATTGACCAGCACGTCGATGCGTTGCCAGCGCTCGATCAACTGATCGACGATTTGATGCGCGCGGCCCAGGTCTCGCACGTCGGCCTGCAAGGCATGCACCTGGCCGGGCGAGGATTGAAATTGGGAAACCAGGCTGTCGGCGGCTTGCTGGTTGCTTTGATAGACGAAAGCCACGTTTGCGCCCTCGGCGGCCAGCCGGGCGACGCAGGCGCGGCCGATGCCGCGGCTTCCGCCGGTTACTAAAGCAGTTTTCCCCTCGAATCGCATCAGTTTTATTTCCGAATATATTGTTATTCTCGCGATGATTTCAACAAGAATGTTTTGATTATTATTTCCGGCAACGTTGCCCGGTACAAGGTAAAATACGAATTTATATGGCCTGCGCCGTGTTTACATGGTCGAAATCGAGGCAACATCCAAGCGCGGCTGATACAACAAGGCGAATTGGTTCCGCAATCCTTCTATAATGTGTTGATCATTCCATTCGTACCAGGGCCGGGTGTCGGCTAAATTATATTGCATAAGCGTGAACCGGGCGCTGACTATGGTCCGGCCGTCGACCACGCCTTGAGCCTTGAGTTTGGTTTCCGTTTCTCCGGATTTAAGGATCTCGGCGTTGACCAGCAGCGTTTGGCCCGGTTCGAGAAACTGGCCGTATTTGACGTTGACCGCCTCTTTCAAGACCACGATGCTGTGGCTGAAATCCTCGTTGTAACGAACCAGCCAAGCGCCGGCCTGAGTCATGGCCTCGAGCATCAATACGCCGGGCATCACGGGAAAGTGAGGGAAGTGGTCGGCCAAATACTCTTCCGACATGGTTAAGGTTTTTACTGCTGTGATTCTTACATTGGGCTCAATCTCGACAATACGATCGATGAGCGAAAAACGCATGATATTTTGATATGTGAAAATAGACCAGGCAGGGGAACGCTGCAATAGCTTTAGTGTCCGCCTGTGCCCGGGGCAACATCGGGTACAAAAGCAAGAACGGCCTGCTTACGCGTTTTTACTCCCTAATCCCAGTTTTGGTCCCCGAAACCGATTTCCTCGCCCTAACGCAACCCAGATTTCTCAATATAGCCGTCAACAGGCGAATCTACAACGGGTCTCTGGCCATCGAAAAAAATACTTTAAGTTGTTCAGTTGATAGAGATTAGCAACAGCAAGTCGAAATTACTGGGATTGGCCTGTAAAAAAATCTGCTAAAAACCTGCCATTCTGACAGGCCGAAGGATAAGTATATCAAGACCTTGTTTTGTCGTAACTTCTTATTTGACAACATGTAATGACGATCAATTGGATTCTCGGCATGGGCTTTGCTACTTGGATCTTATGGAATTTGAGAGTAATAAAGAATCGATATCCACACCCGTACAATAGGGCGGGAAATGCAGGGTTGCCAATCGACATTGAGACTGTAATGAAAGGAGAAATGACAATGCAAATACTTGTTAATCCAATCCAACAACTGCGTAGCGAAATGGACAATTTGCTCGGCGGCTTTTTCGGGCCCACTTTTGACGGATTATCGCGGGGGTTTGTCCGCGGCCAACCGGCCGTGAACCTCTGGGATAAAGGCGAGGAATTGATGGTGGAAATGGAAGTGCCGGGCGTTAAAAGCGGACAGATCGACGTTTCGGTGGCCGGCGATGAATTGACCATCAAGGCCCAGCGTCCCGATGTTTCGGAGGATGGCGTGACTTATCATCGCCGCGAACGACCGACGGGCAACTTCACAAGAGTGCTGTCGTTGCCCTGTGCCGTCGACGCCAATCGCGTCGAGGCCGAATTGGCCGAAGGCGTGTTGACGCTTAGATTACCCAAGGCTGAAGCCGCCAAACCTCGGAAAATTAACGTGGCCTCGGCATAAACAATTTGACATTTATTGAGTCTCGGCAAAAGGATGTCGCATGAAGAGTCAGAGCCGGGGCGTGTCGCCCCGGTAGTTCCGGGCCGACACGGCCCGGCTCTGATGGTAAAACGCGACATTTATTGCCTGAGACTCAATTGCCCCGGGTGAATACACCCGGGGTTGGTTGAGCACACTCACGATAAGGTTAGGGAAAAAATAATATTGGCAATGAAAGGAAAATAAGTCTTATGGCTACTGAAAAAACTATTACTAAACCAGCGGGCGAAACTACCGCCGCTGAACATACCCGTAACGGCCGTTTTTATCGTCCCAACGTGGACATTTTGGAGCGGGCCGACGAATTGTTGGTGTTGGCCGATCTGCCAGGCGCTAAAGGCGACCAGATCGACGTCAATTTCGAGAAAGGCACGCTGACGCTACACGCGGCCGTGCCCAAACGCCAAAACGAAGATCAGCATTACCTGGCGCGTGAATATGGAGTAGGCGATTATTATCGCACTTTCCAAGTGAGCGAGGCGATCGACGCCAGCCGGATTACGGCCGAGTACGCCGACGGTGTACTTACGCTGCATTTGCCCAAGGCCGAATCGATCAAACCGCGAAAAATAAGTGTCAGCACGAAGTAAAAGGGTATAATTAAGTAGACGGCGAACCAGGGCCGGCGGTCGTAATATCGACGAAAGGGCTTTTTAATGGATGAGGGATAGATAGTAAAACCGCTTGCGGTTTCGCGCTTCTAACCGAAAACCAATAACACAAAACTCATAATACCTGAAAGGAGACTTATACCATGAGTCTTATACCTTGGAGAAACAAACAGCACGATGGGATACCGGGGGAAGCGGCGCCGCTGGCCACCTTGCGCAATGAAATGGATCGGCTCTTCGATTCGTTCATCCGCGAGCCGTTCGGGATGCTCGATTGGCCGGCGTTCATGGGCGGCGAAAAATGGTGGCCCGCCGTCGACGTGGCCGAGTCGGACAAGGAAGTGACAGTTCGGGCGGAGATACCGGGCATCGACCCGAAAGAATTGGATGTTACTGTAGCCGGCAGTCAACTGGTCATCAGCGGCGAAAAAAAGGAATGCACCGAGAAAAAGGACAAGGGCTTCTATCACAACGAGGCCCGATACGGTTCCTTCCGCCGCGTGATTCCGCTGCCCGAGGGAGTTGATTCGGAGCACGTAGACGCCAATTATGCCAACGGCATATTGACGTTAACGATCCAAAAGACCCCAGCCGCGGCGGCGAAAAAGATCGAGATCAAAACAAAAGAGTGACGACGGATTCCGCGCGTTTTATTTGAGCGTTTTTTTCGCGCCTATTTAGCCCCCGGTGAATACACGGGGGGCGAAATTGCGTTTTTATGCCGCGTTAAATTGTTCATTCAATAAGATGCCGACTCAATGCCCGCGCTTTTCGTGGGCATTATGTATTATTGATTGACAAGATTGAATCATTTTGTCATGCTGAAGCATAACGATGGGAGTTTATTAACATGTCTGAAAAAATCACCAAGGCCGTTAAATCTAAATATGCCTCGCTTGCCAAGAGCGGTCTCTCGACCGGGCAATCGGGAGTGCGGGCCGTGGCCGAAGCTTTCGGTTATACGCCGGAACAGTTGGCTTCTATACCCGCCGAGGCGAACATGGGCCTTTCCTGCGGAAATCCCACGGCATTCGCCAGCCTGAAGCCGGGCGAAACAGTCGTAGATCTTGGTTGTGGCGGCGGATTGGACGTGTTTTTGGCGGCTGCGCGTGTAGGTCCGACCGGAAAAGCCATCGGCATCGACATGACGTCCGAGATGCTGAAACTGGCTCGGCGCAACGCTGCCAAGGCCAATGGCGGTAAACCTATCGCCAACGTCGAGTTCCATCAAGCGACTATCGACAACCTGCCTTTGCTTGACGCCTCTGTCGATTGCGTTATCAGCAATTGCGTCATAAACCTGGCGCCCGACAAACCGGCCGTTTTTAGGGAGATCGTTAGGGTGCTAAAACCAGGGGGCCGCCTGGCAGTCAGCGACATAGCCCTGAAAAAGCCGTTGCCCCCCGAGATCGCCGGCGACTTAATGGCATACGTGGGCTGCATCGCAGGGGCAATCCCCATCGGGCAGTACCATGATCAATTGATTGAAGCGGGATTCGCACAGGTGGACATCATCGAATCTGGAACTGACCTGAATGCCTACGCCAAAATGGAGAATCAATCGGGCTGCTGCTCGCCGGCGACCGGATCGGCCTTGCCAGTTGCTTCGGCAAGCGGTTGCTGTTCTTCCGCCCCATCCAGCGGTATAGAACTTCACCGGCAATTCGCCGATCTGCTTCGATGCTACAATGTGAACGAATTTGCGGCCAGCGTTCGAGTTTTCGCCTTAAAACCGGACATGCCGCGTTAAGAATCGTGCACCGATAGGACTGAATTTACGCATATATAGTAAGAATATACGTAAAATACGTAAATATCGAGTCAATTCAGAACAACTCATTCGCCCCCCTCACCACGATGTTTCGCTTGGACTCGGTATTGTAAGTATAAATTCTTTCCAGTCTTCTTGAAATTCCTGCATATCTTTATATTGAACTACTGTTTGTAGTGTTTTATATCCTGTGGGATCTTTGCGGTGATTTCTTTTAAAGGTCTGATAAAATTTCTTTAAAAGCCCTTTTTCCTGGAGGTAATAACATAAATACTGGGTTTGAGCGTAATTTCTTTCCTTATCGAATTGATAGAAATCTTTTTTCTTCAATGCACAAAGCTCTTTGAAAGATAAAACCGTTTGAGTGAGGATTGCGCTTTGAATATCCGGTCCATAGCAATGATAGGCATCCATGACAATTTCGTGATTTTGCGAAGAGAAGTAGCCTGCAGTTAGAAGATGATCCGGCGCGCCATATTTTTGGACGTAATTTTCATAACTTTCCCTGTTTTTCAAAAGCCAGATGATGGTGTTAGTCGTGGGGATTTTGCTAAAGTACGTGGTTTTCAGTTTAGGCACGATCCATTTGACAGTGTGATCTATGAGGGTTGACAAATCCGCTGTATCCTCATCACTAACAAACACAAAAGGCGGCGAAATGACAATTGTAAAGATGTTTTTAGGAAGAATTTTTTGAAGAACTCTAACACGATGCTGTATTCGCCATTTCTCTATTTTATTATTCGGATAACTGATGTGAAAGTATTCGTGGGTAATATAGCACTGAAACAAAATATAGACACTATGGAGATATTATATCTGAGTAAAGATACGCACTACAAGTAATAACTAGGCGGTTACCCGATTTCAAATGTCTGGATTATGTTTCTTTTATTCGGTAGATTGGTATACTGGTGTGTGGGTAAATCACTGTTTATTGTTAGGAGCCGATCATGCCATGTCTAGGCGTTCGCGGGGCTACGACCTGCGAGGAAAATACGTCGGAGTCGATTTTGAAGGCCTCTCGGGAGCTTTTGGCGCTGATGATTCGCCAGAACGGCATACGGGCGGAAGACGTGGCCAGCGCGATTTTTTCGACCACTACCGACTTGGACGCCGAATTTCCCGCCTTGGCCGCCCGGCAGTTGGGGTGGTGGGACGTGGCCTTAATGTGCATAAACGAATTGGACGTGCCCGGCTCCTTAAGGCGTTGCATTCGCATCTTGCTGCACTGGAACACCGATAAACCGGCCGACAAGATTGTGCACGTGTATATAAAAGAGGCAGCCCGACTCCGACCGGATCGGTCTAAAATCCCCCCTATAGACTGGGCAGAATTGGAGGGATGGATAAAAGATCATATCGATGAAAATGCAAAACCCACTCAACGATAAGTAGCAGTGGGTAGTGGACAGTGGACGGTGGGCAGTGTGAAAACACAGTCAGTTTTTACATATCACCATCATTTATCTAATTCCACTCCGCTACCTCTTATCTCTCGTTGACAGGCTGATCTAAGTTGTTTAGAGTAAATGCGTTGGGGATTTTGCAATTAGATTATACTTGTTAATGGAAAAATAATTGTGGCTAAAAAAGCATGGAGTGGAGTATTTAGCGAGGCCACGGATCGCCGGGTCGAGCAGTTTACCGAAAGCGTGAGCTTCGACCGCCGGTTGTACGCCCACGATATTTCCGGATCGATCGCGCATGCACAAATGCTTGCCAAGGTCGGGCTGATCAGTGCGGATGAGTGCCAACAAATTAGGCAGGCATTGGAGCAGATTCGCACGGAAATTGAGCAAGAGAAATTCCCCTTCCAGAGCGAACTGGAAGACATCCACCTGCACATCGAGCGGGCATTGATCGATCGGCTTGGCGAGGTGGGCCGCAAACTGCACACCGCCCGGAGCCGAAACGACCAGGTATCGACCGACCTGCGGCTTTGGGTGCGGGAGTCGATCGGGCAGATCGACCAGCGCCTGATCGACGTCCAAAAAGCATTTGTTGGGCGTTGCGATCGGGATGCGGGCGTGATTCTGCCGGGCTATACCCACATGCGGCGGGCGCAGCCGGTCCTGGCCGCGCATTATTGGCTGGCGTATTGCGAAAAATTCGAGCGCGATCGCCAGCGCCTGGAGGATTGCCGAAAACGCACAAATGTTCTCACCTTGGGCACGGCCGCCCTGGCGGGGACGAGTTTGCCCATCGATCGCCAAGAGGTCGCCCGGCTGTTGGGTTTCGATTCCCTGGCCGCCAATAGTTTGGATGCCTCGAGCGATCGCGATTTCGTGCTGGAATTCGTATTCGCGTTGGCTTTGATAGCCGAGCATCTGAGCACTTGGGCGGAAGAATGGATTCTTTGGTCCACGGTGGAATTCGATTTTCTGAAACTGCCGCAGGCGTTTTGCACCGGCTCGTCGATCATGCCGCAGAAGATCAATCCGGACGTTTTGGAACTAATCCGCGGAAAAACAGCCAGGGTAATCGGCGATTTGCAGGCGCTGTTGGTGCTGATAAAGGGGTTGCCCTTGGCCTACAACCGCGATTTGCAGGAAGACAAGCCGCCGCTGTTCGACGCCTTTGATACGGTTTATGCCTCGTTGTCGTTGGCAGCGCCGCTGGTGGAAGGGGCCGAGTTGAAGCGGGCCGCAATAGCCGAGCGTTTGGATCGGGGATATCTGGATGCCACGGCGCTTATGGAATATCTGATTAACCGCGGCACTGCCCAGCGCACGGCGCACGGATTGGTGGGCGGCCTGGTCGCCCGGGCCATGGAGCGCGGCGTGAGTCTTTCGGACTTGCCGTTGGCCGAATTTCAAGCGGCCGATCCTAAATTGGATAAAAGTGTGTACGACGTTCTCGGCTCGGAAAAGGCCGTTGCCGCGACGGCAAGCTACGGTTCGACAAATCCGGAACATGTCGCTGAGCAAGTAGGGCGATGGAAAAAACACCTTGAGATAAAATCATGAATAGTGGAATAAGGCGAATTGGATCTTGGTTGACTTTTGTTTTGCTCGTGGCGGCGCCGGCAGATTTATCATGGGCTCAAAACCCGAAACCCAAAGCCGATGAACCGGTGGCCAATTCGCCTGCCAAAGCCGCAACAGCGGCTAAAACGGCAAAAACCAATGCTGAAGAGCCGGCCATGCCCGAAGATCCGGCCGCGGCGGCCATATTGGAAACGAAGCCGTCTACGCCTGCCGAGTGCGTTCGGGCGGCCAAAATTCTCTCCGATCTGAAGCAGCCCGAGTTGGCCAAGAAGTTTTTGCAGAAGGTAATCGAGGCCAAACTCGACGAGAAGGCATTGGCGACATTGGCCGACGAGTTTGGATCGGCGATGTTCGTGCAACTCAGCGCCCGCTCCGATTTGCATCCGCAATCGCAGCAATTGGCCGATGCGGTTTTGGCTGCCCAAAATGCCGTGCTGCAGAATCCCCAGCGCGTGGCCGAATTGATAAAACAGTTGCAAGACCCATCGGCCGAAAAACGCGGGGAGGCGTTCTCCGGGCTGATGGATGCCCGCGGCGCGGCCGTCTCTGCGATGATTGAGGCGCTGGCCGATCCCGGCCGGGCCGCCCAGCGCCTTTCCATTCGCACCGCATTGGTGGCGATGGGGCGCCAGGCCGCCGATCCGCTGGTGGGAATTTTGGACCAGGCCGATGCGGAACTTAAGCTGCAGGCCGTCGCGATATTGGGCGAGATGAAGGCCCCTGTGGTGCAACTGTTTTTATTTCAGCCGTATTTTTCGGAAAAGAGCGATGCAAAGTTGCGAGCCGCGGCCGGAGAGGCTCTAAAAAAACTGGGCGGGGCACTGCCGACAAAGGATCAAGCGGTTCGTTTGTTGATGGAGAATGCCAAAAAATACTTTAACCACCGGCAGATTATTCCCGGCGTTGTAGATGACAAGGCCGAGGTGTGGTATTGGAACGATGCCAAACGGCAATGCGTGGCCGAGCGAATCCCGGTTGACGATGCCTCCAGGGCATTGGCTGCCCGGCTTGCGCGCGAAGCGTATGAGATTGCCCCGGAGAACGCCGCCGCCGTGCAATTATATTTGGCAACCATGCTTGAGGCGGTCGCTTATCAAAATGGTTTGCCGAATCCACTTAAAGATAACGATGCCGCGGTGAGCGAAGGGAAACGTTTGGGCCCCAAGACGGTTGAAGCGGCAATGGCTTTCGCGATGTCCGAAGGTCATCCGGCGGCAGCCACAGCAGCGGCGCAAATTTTCAATCAAATTGGCAATGCCGAAGAATTGCTATACGGCGGCCCCAAACCGGGCGCGTTGGCCCTGGCCTTGCAAAATCCCGACCGGCGATTGCGCATCGCCGCGGCCCGGGCAATCGTATTGCTCAAACCAAAACGGCCGTTTGCAGGATCGAGTTACGTACTGCAAACACTGGAATTTTTTGCTTCATCGTCGGGCATGCGCCAAGTGTTGTTGGCCGGCGCTAATGTGGAAGATCTGCGCAAAATGGTCCCGGCCTTGACTGCCGCCGGTTATCAAACCGATACGGCTACCAACGGCCGCGAGGCGATGCGGATGGCGGTCTCGTCGCCGGATTATGAACTGGCTCTGATCGATGCGGGCATCGATCAACCGCCGCTAAATCTTTTATTGCAGCAACTCCGCCACGACGACCGCAGCGCCGATCTGCGCGTGGGAGTGATCGCCCGGGATGGTTTTTCCGAGCGGGCCCAGCACGCGGCCGAGCACGATCCCCTGACGAAGGCCTTTGCCCGGCCGCACGATGATGCCTCGGTTGCCTGGCAATTGGAGCAATTGGCTGCAGTTAAGCCGGATGAGTTCGTTACGTTCGAGGAACGTCAGCGCCAGGCGGGCGAGGCCTTGGACTTGCTGGGCGAATTGGCACGCAACCCGGGCAAATTGTACGACATGCACCAGGCGGAGAAAGCCGTATTGACCGCATTGAATACGCCTTCGTTGTGCAAAAAGGCAATCGAGATACTGATCTCGATCAATTCGCCGGAAGCACAACGGGCCTTGGTCGAGACGGCCGGCCGGGTTACACAGCCCTTGGAAATTCGCCAGGCGGCCGTATCTGCTTTTCGTCAAAACCTGCAAGCCCACGGCATCCTTTTAAATAATGAAGAAATCAAAAAGCAGTATCAGCAATATAATGAAAGCAAGAATCAGGACGAGTCCACGCGAAATATTATGGGATTGATCCTGGATTGTTTGGAAGCGCCTACCAAAACGGGAAAATAATGGAGAGTAGAGAGTGTGGAGTGGAGAGTGTATGAAATCGCTTGCTGTTTTTGCGCCACCCGCTGTTGGCCGACCATTATAAAAAACTGAAAACCGATAACTTAAAACTTACAACCAATAACTCATGAGCCGTATTTTGCCTTCATTTGACATGAGCGATACAGGGCCGCCGATTCCCGGGTTGATCGGTTCCGGGCCGGCCATGCAGAAGGTGTATCAACTTACCCGGCAGGTGGCCAAATCCAACGCCTCGGTGCTGCTTTTGGGCGAGACGGGCACGGGCAAGGAGTTAATCGCCAAGGCCATCCACCGGCTCAGTCCGCGGGGCAGCGGCCCGTTCGTGCGCGTAAACTGCGGCGCTTTGGCGGAAAACCTTTTGGAGTCCGAACTTTTCGGACACGTCCGCGGGGCGTTTACCGGGGCCATCGATAACCGCACCGGACGATTCGAGGCCGCCCATACAGGCACGGTTTTCCTCGACGAAATCAACTCCACCACGCCCAAACTGCAAGTGAAATTGCTCCGCGTGCTGCAGGAATATGAATTCGAGCGCGTGGGCGACACGCAAACCATCCGCGTCGATACGCGGGTGATAGCGGCCAGCAACCGCGATCTGTTGGAAGAGATCGAGGCCGGCCGGTTTCGCGAGGATCTTTATTACCGGCTCAACGTGGTGACCATTTATTTGCCGCCCCTGCGCGAACGCCGCGAAGATGTTCCGCTTTTAGTCGGCCATTTTTTAAAGATTTATAACGAGCGGAACCTGCG
>JBEKSO010000117.1:0-10120 GCA_049516935.1 Thermoguttaceae bacterium | reverse complement strand
ACTTTGCGTCAGGCAGCGCAGCCTCAAGTAGAGTCTTGACCGGACCGTGCGCGGCAGCGCGAATCCAGTTACGAATATCGACGAGGACTTCCAAAAGTTTTTCTTCACTCTGTTTCTGCATTGGTCTCAAAGAAGTTTGGAGGAATCGAGATGTTCAACTTCGGTGTTTTTGTATCGCCCACGAGTAGCTTTGCCTTGATCATCTTGCCGACCATCCTGCTGAAGTTGCCTTGGTCGACGGATGTCTCGTCGCGAATTTCCTTCTGTGTGCGTGTCCCGTCCATCAAGAGGATGGATTTCTGTTTGGCCGTGCTCGCACCGACAATCTCGCGCAAGGTTGCTCGCTGTTTCGCGTCACGTTGAGCGATTTTGTCCTCTGCGAGGAGTTCTAAGAGCCCGTGAATCTTCCGTATGGTCTCGATAAGTTCAGTTGAGTCCTCACTCATTTGTTTCCCTCTTTTTGTCAAAGAAATTCAGCGGCAACTTGACGCGAAGCTTCGGATATTTCTCATCTGCAATGATGAGAGAGTTGTTTTCCAAGGATTTGATCAGTCGATTCAGTTGCCCACGATCGATGCCTGCGTCCTTAGATATCGCCGTTTGCGTCCGCGACCCGTCCATTAGCGTGATCGCGATGGCGCTCTTCTGACTCTTGCCGGCGACTGTCCGAATAGATTCCCTGAACTTTTCATCCCGCTTGGCAAGCGCGGGCTCGGCCATGATCTCTAGGAGGTCGCGAATTTCCGTCAGCAGTTCGATTTCTCGTGACATGTCTATCTCCAATCTATCATCCGTCTATTCTGAGCGGTATTTGTCCGATAGTCAAGTACATCAATCGCGTAAAAAAACGGGATTGGCGATAGTACGGCAGCAATAGAAGGCCGGTAAATGTCGAACCGCTGGGTGCCGCCGCTGGCTTATCCAGCAGGGTATTAATGTCGATTCTACACCGGCTATTGCCCACCGCCCACTGCCCACCGTCCCTTTTCATCCCTCATCCTTCATCCTTTCCCTCCTACCCTCTGTGGTGAATCAATTTCTTTATGCTACTTCTGGGCATCATACGTCCAACAATTGCCATTTTTCATGCAAATCCAATTTGGACAAAATCCCCCAAAAATGATGAAAAATCACCGAAAATGGCGAACTATTGAATTTCCATCTTTGCACTTTTTTCTAGTGTCTTTACCCCCATCGCTCCTCGCATCTCTCACTTATGCAACAACTTATATTTTGCCCCCCACATGGTTTTTTCAAAAATCAAAATTCCCACTTTTCCCCAATAATTCATTTTCAAAAATCTCTTGTGGAAAAATTCCAACTCCTTATCCTGCAAATCACTTGCGCATATCGCCACCCCGCAAAACCCACTGCTTTCTTTTACAGCACTAAAATGCCTAAAAAACCGGCACCCTAACCCCTTATTTTCCAACCCCTTCCGTCACCCGAAAATTGCCAAGAAATGCATTATCGCTTAGATGCAGAAAAACTCTGCAAACCCCATGAAAAAATTATTACTTTTTTCGCGCTGCATTAAGCATTACCCCAATCCCCAATCCCCAATCCCTGAACCCCGAACCCCGAACCCCGAACTAGGTGCTAGGAACGAGAAACCAGATGTTAGCGCGCCCTTTCAGGGCTTTGGGTTTGGCGGGCAACTCCTACCCAGGGCTACGCTACGCTCCACCCTGGGCTATCATGGTACGCCGCTTCGCGGCTTTTGAATCCCGTCCCCTATTCCTCCCTATTCATCCTCTGGTCTATCATTGTACGCCGCTTCGCGGCTTTTGAACCCCGAACTCCGAACCCTGAACCCTGACCACTAACCACTGACCACTAACCACTGACCCCTAACCACTAACCCCTATTCATCGATCGTGGTTCGGCCGGTGGCGACGTCGAATTCGTAAATGGCGGGGATAAGCATGGCGGCGGTGGTGAATCCGTAGGCGGCTACCATGGCCAGGAACACGGCCAGCATGGCGCCTAGGAGGTAGCTGGTTATGGCGTAGAAGGTGGCGAAGGGGCAGAGGAAGGAGGCTACGCCGATGGCCGGGGAGGGATTTCTCACGCCCAACACCCAGTATAGTCCGACTCCGCCCAGGACCATGTAGGCGAAGAAGGGGACGAATTGGGCATGGAACGAGCCGCTAAAGGCCAGCATGATGCGCATGCAGGCGGCAACGCCCACGGAAAGGAAAAAGACCGTGCCCAGGCTTACGGCAATTGCGCTGCCCGAGTTGGCGTAGGTTATGCCGGCATGGATGCCCAAGACGGCCACAAAGATATAAAGCACGGCCAGGCCGATGATCAGAAAGACGGTGTTTTCCAGGCTGATGGCATTGCTGAGGCGCAGATACACGCACAGCAAGAGCGGCAGGAGGACAATTTCCTTGGTGTTGTATAAAACCCCGCCCAGTTTGCCGAAAACGATTTCCTTGGGTGTTAGATCGGTGACCAGGAGCAGGTCGAGGGCCTTTATGTCGCGCTCGCTGGTTAGCGAAGTGACCGCCTGGGCGTTGACCAATATCAGGCTTAAGAGAAACAGCGGGGCCAGGGCGATGGACGCATTCGACGCGGTAGTAAGCTGGCCTTGTCGCACCGTCCAATACAGGCTTCCGGCGGCCAAGGCGAATAGCAACAGATAGGCCAGGCGGATAACTAGAATCTTGCGTCCATAGGCCCAGGTGCGGATTTCACGCCAGATTATGGGGTTATCCCAGACCGCACGGGTCCGGGCAGGTGTCGAAACCTTTGCTGCACTGCTGGACAAGCCAGCAGTGGCACCCGCCGCATGAGCAGAAACGCCTGCGATACATTGGGACGGGAGTTGTACTCCCGTCCCGATAGGCGAATCACGGGGCGGCAGTACAACTGTCGCCCCAACTCCCGAATCGCCTGCCGCACTGCCGGACAAGCCGGGCACCGACCGAAGGTTGGCCGTGGCACCTTTTGCGCCAGCAGTGGCACCCTTTTTCAAGGGGCCGTTAGGCAGGTTTTGATCCGGTTGACTATCGTCCTCGAAAATACTTTTTTGCGGCGCTGCGATTTCCTCGGGCCGTGCCGGGGCCGATTCGCGGGATGGATTCCAGACGCGGACCATGGCTATGGCAATAGCGTTGAGCAGAACGGCGATGGTAACGGAGGAAAGCAGATACAAATTGATCGAATTTCCCAACACGCCCAGGGCAGGCTGTGGGCGGATGTAGGGTTGGATGGCTTCGAGTATGGCCCGCCACGGGCTCATTCCGGTGGCCAAGACCTGGGAGGGGATGCCTCCGATGCTATCGCCCAGCGCGCCGGCGGCCACGATTTCCCAACCGGCCACCCAGAGGACCAGCACCAAGACGGTGAGGGCCAGGGCCTGGAAGGTCTTTTCCCGCCACAGGGCCAGAAGCGATCCCAGACTCCCGCACGCCAATACGCTGGTCAGCGTGATGGCAAAGGACCAGGCAATTTGGCTATAGGAAATGCCGCCCAATAAAGTCGCCGCCATGAACAGGGGGAACGCGGCCGCGAGCATCACCAGCACGTTAAGGATGCTGGCCAGGAGTTTTCCCAAGACTAATTCGCTGTTGGAAAGATTGGTTAGCAAGAGGAGGATCAGAGTGCGGCGGTCTTTTTCGTGGGCCACGGCGGCGGCTGCCAGCATGGCCGAAAAAAAAGCGGCCCAGACCAATTGCAAAGGGGCCAGAATCTGAAACAAAATCGTGCCGAAGCGGGCCAGATCGCCTATGTCCTGGACGTTTTGCGTCCCGTAAAGGACCATCCACGCCGTGAAGATTAGCAACAACAGCACGGCCACGTAGGCGGTCCGAGCGATGAAAATCCGCGCCCGCCTGGGTGCGATTATGACCTCGCGTTGAAAAACCGGTCCCACGAACAACGCCGCTCTCCCATAATTGGGGGTGTTTATTGTCTATCCATGCTCTAATCATATCATAACCAGGCTGACGAGTAGAGGCGATGTAATCGGTTTTCCATTGAAGAAATGCGCCAACCGGGCCGGAGGCCATAGACCGCAGAATGGAGCGAGAAGAGCAAAGAGGGAAGGCGGGAGGTAAATGACGAATGACAAAGCAAAAATGACGAATGAATGACGAAGCTATAAGCGCGAATGAGGCGATCGGATTGCTGATCGCCGATAGCTATAAGCTGAAATCTAAAAACTATTAACCGCTAACCCCTGACCACTATTGCTCGTAATTGGCCGGAGTGACGCCGTAGGGCGAGGCGGTGTCAGGTGTGGTGGGAATTCCACTGGCAGTTGCGCCGGACTTACGCGGAGTGTAAGAGGACACGCTTCCCGGACGATAGGCAGTGGCATCGTTAGAGCTTCCCGCAGGCGCCGACGCGCTGGGCGGAGTGTAAGGGCTGGTTGCGCCCGAGGGCGAGGCGTTGGAACCGCCGGGCGAGAAACCGGGGCTGCCGTATCCGCCGCCGCCTGATGGATTGGCACTGTCCGGCGAAGCGCTTGGAGGAGTATACCGGCCGGCAGTGGCCGGATCGGCGGCAGGGGCGTAGCGGTCGGCTGAAGCACTGTTGCCATAGACGGCCGAAGCGTTGGAAGCGTTAGGGGTAGGAGTGGTAGGAGTATAGGGCGAGCTGTCCGCGGCGCGCGAATCGCCGTAGCGATTATCGCTCGTCGTTGCAGGCGTCGAGAGAGTAGCGGTCGTGCGGTTGTAACTCGCGGGAGGCGCTATGCCCTGAACTGTGTTGCCGTAGCTTGTCGTGGATGCGGGCAGGGTCGAAGCGCTGCCGGGCGTGGCACTGCTGGTCGGAGCGTACCGATCCGCGCTTGCGCCGTAACTTGTCGAGGATGAGGGCAGGGTCGAAGTGCTGCTGGGCGTGGCACTGCTGGTCGGAGCGTACCGATCAGCGCTTGCGCCGTAGCTTGTCGAGGATGCGGGCAGGGTCGAAGCGCTGCCGGGCGTAGAACTGCTAGTTGGAGCATATCGATCCGCGCCAGCGCCATAGATCGTTCCGCTGGCAGGCTGAGTATACCGATCGGCGCTGGTGCTCCGGTCGGGAATGCCGCCGTATCGATCGCCGGAACTGCCGTAACGATCGCCGCCGGTGGAACCGTAACGGTCGTTAGTCGCGCCGGAGGGATTGGTGCTCGGCGGAATCGGCGGGCGAACCGGATTGGAATAACCGCTGTTGGGGTAACTATTATTCGCAGCCGTGGCAGGATAACTTGTTACAGGAGCGCTGGGACTTGTGGGAGCGGCACCCGTTGATACGAAAGGAGTTTGTTGCCTGCCGGTTATCGCGTCAGTGTATCCCGCAGATCCATAAAGCCCCTGCTGCGGCGTCAGAGAAGAATTGGCAGTAACGGAGTTCCTCGCGCTGGCGGTATAAGCCGGCGAGGCGGCCGAATTAGTAGGCGTCGCCGAATAGTAATTCGGCACCGTCGCCGGGGCGGCAGGCGATGTTGTATTCGGAGTATAAGAATATTGCGGCGCCGCGGCGCCGCCGGGCATTGTGGACGTTGTGGCGCCTTGATAACTAGGCGCAGTGGTCGTAGCGCCCGATGAATTATTCGACGCCAGGGCGGAGGGTTTTGCCGGGCTGTTGGCCGCGGGCGGATAGGCGCCGGCTGTCGCAGTATTTGAAGAACTAAATGGGTTGCTCTTCCAAAATGCCAGGTTGGGCATCGACCATTTGCCGCCGCTGTAGCAGCCTGAAATACAGATCGTCAATATGAGGACCAAAGCGCATTGTGATCTGGAAATACGCATAAAAATAGTGTCCTTTGCAAAGGGCGAGAAGAAATCCGTTCAGCCCGCGACCTCCATGTCATCTACCCCAAAAGGGCGTCCTCATCCATGAGGAAATCTTAAAATACGACAAGTCGGATACTGTATAAATAGAATCGTATTACAGCATCTGATTGATTATTCGTTTTTTATCAGGTTTGCGAATTAGGCAAAATATTCTGCTTTGAAGATGGGTTTTACAAAAACTTTGCCGGAGTTTAATCACAAACGAGGGCGGATTTTATAGATATCTTGCCGATTTGGTCAATGGCAAAGTGAGCGAAATATTTAACAAATACACACTGTGGGCAGAATAGATAAAATAGCCGCGAGAAAACTGACAGATTGCTAGCGGCCGATAGCTGATGGCTGAAATCTGACGGCCTTTCTTATATCGCCTGCGCGATAATGCCGGCTATCGCTCCGCCCAGCACAAGCCATGCGGAATTAATGCGGTAACGAAGCAGCAATATCCCGCCCGCAACGGCCAGCAGAATGGTAGTGAAGTCAACGATTGCCGCTTTTGCCAGGAACCAAGTCACCACGGCCATCAGGGCCAACGAGGCCACGTTCACGCCGTCCAGAAATGCATTGGCAAGCGGCGACTGCCGCACTCGGGCTGTGATAGGTCCGCTCAGGGCGATAAATGCAAAGGCAGGCAGAAAAATTCCAGCCGTGGCTATCAGCGCCCCCGGCCAATTGCCCAAAAGGTATCCAATAAAAGTCGCGGTCGTGAATACCGGCCCGGGCGTGACCTGCCCAACGGCGGTCGCATCCAGAAGTTGGCCGGCCGAAAGCCAATGCCAGTGGTTCACAAGATCGGTTTGCAGAAAAGCTAGCAATACATAACCGCTGCCGTAAAGCACGGAACCCACTTTGAGGAAATACAAAAAAAGCGAATGCAATGAAAACGGCACTTCGGCCAAGTTGCTCGTATTCTTGCTTATGGCGATCAAGGCCAGGAGGATGGAGACGAATATAAGCATCAGCAAAATCGATCTTAGGCGGATTGGGCGATCCCGGATCAAACCCTTGCGAATTCCGGCCGCGGCCCCTGCGACCAGTAAAAGAACCAGTGGATCCGCTCCCAAAAAACTGGCGGCCATAATTAGAATCCCAATCAGGGCCAGGAAGCTTGTTTTTAAGGCCGTGCGGCCTAATCCCCAGAGGGCCCGGGCAACGATGACAATTACCACCGGTTTTACGCCGTAGAGCAAGCCCGTCACTTGGGGCAGGCTGCCGTAGCGCACATAGGCCCAGGCGATGGCCATGACCATGATCATTGCCGGAAGGATGAAGCAGGTTCCGGCAACCGCCAGGCCCCGCCAGCCTGCGCGTAAATATCCGATATGGATGGCCATTTCAGTCGAATTCGGTCCGGGTATCAAATTGACCACGCCTAAGAGGTCCAGGAATTTTTCGCGGGTAATCCAGCGGCGGCGGCGGACGAACTCATCCTCCATGATGGCGATATGAGCGGCCGGCCCGCCAAAGGCCGTAGTGCCCAATCGCAGAAACAGAAACGCCAGCTCTCTAAGGCTGGTCTTTTCGGCGGCTTGCGGATCCTGAGATGAATGTTGGGAATCGTTCATACATGCGGATCGTCGCGAAGGCGGAAAAACAGGGCGTCGAGCGATATCGATCCGGCCCCGACAATCAGCAGGAAGAGTGCGCCAAAGAGCATCGCGAAATCGACCCGGGCTTCATGGGCCATGCTCCAAAATCCATATTGGTTGAGCTTGGGAAGACTAAACAGCCAATAACCGTGTCCCAACAGCATGGGAATTTTCGTGGATGCAATGGCGACAGCCATGTTGATGATCATGGGTATCGCCGCCAATCTTGTAAACAGCCCAAGGATGATCAGGCTACCGCATCCGATCTCGAACACGCCGACGAAGGGGGCCATGATCTCGGGATAGGGGATGCCGATTTTGATGAAACGTCCCACTCCAAGGGCGTCGGGAAAGAGAAATTTTTGGATGCCCTCGGACAGAAACACCGATCCCACGACCAGCCGGATAAGAATGGTTGCCGCGGGCGCGCAGCTTGTAAAAAAAGTTCTGAGAATTTTCATTATCCGCTCCTTGTTAATGAAATCGCGTGCGTGCAAGCACGCACCCTACGATTCATGGATTTTCCGCGGGAGTAACTCTTATATTATCTTCTGAAATAATATACGGGACTCGGGATTTATCAATTGTAGGTTTCCCGGCCGTTTGCTACAATCTCAGTGGTTGACAGCCGCTTGCTTCACACTTGTTTGCGGTAAAGACGCAATGCCGATGCAAAACGAGAAAAAAGCGACGATTGGAAAAATCGGGCTGGCGTTGTCCATCCTGCCCTGGCTGGTATTTGCGATGATGATGGTCCTGCGCCCGGGATGACGGAATCCACTCGCATTTCTTGCAGAAATGCTCTTACTTATATCTCCTCCAGCGGCCCTGGCGACCAACATTGTGGCGGTCGTCTTGGACAAGTTCAAGGCCTACGCAATTGCCGGCCTGGTGATAAGCGCCCTGACGTGCTTGTTGTACTTCTTGTTAATTCTCATGACGATCTTGATGCATTCGTAAGAAGGTATCGCAGGTTCTTGCATCTGGACTACCCGCTTCTCGTTGCAAGGAGTTGGGGATCAAATCGCGATTTTCCACGTTATGTATGCTGGGATTGAATCGTTCCATTTCATTGGCAAGTGGATTATTTGGTCAACAAACGGTAATTTACATGTATTGATTCCGGTTTTTTGCCCTGAGGGAATTTAATCTCTATTTTTAGGCTGGAGGATTTTAGCATAGTCGTTGGCACAATTTCTAGGGGAAAATTGGGATGTGGGATAAGAGATTATGGTGATTATCTTTATGGCTATTTCAGAATATGGTGGATTGATGGTTTGTCTCATGGGCAAAGAGTTAATGAGACGTGCACTATTCGACGACCCACGGTTCCCGGCGTGGGTCGGTGTGCCGCACCGATGCGCGCCAGAGTTTGCTTAGCAACGAAGATAGGCTGCCCTCCTGTCGGGGGTACAAGTTGCCTTCGAGTGCATCTCGTTTGCGTCCCATTTTCATGAGAATCTGGGATCGTGAATTATGAGACGGCAAATTGGGACTGACCTTCCTGGAGTTGCGCCTGCAAACGGCTGGCACAGATTCTGACCCAGCAATGGAACGTAATTTGGGACACAGGCGCGGAGGCTTGAGCGCAACTTGTCGACAAGCTACAATGGAGGACTACAAGAGCCGTCCGTGGCTGCGTTCATGGCCTTTGCCTGCCGAGTCTCTGAGCGACTTCAGTCACTGGATATCACTCTGGCGGAAACACGATGAACGACCAACTGGTTACCATGATTCATGTTGCGTCGGCGCCACGCCTGCGTGACATCCCGCAACTCAGTCTGGCAAGACCGAGAGGAGGATCAGGATGAAAGACTACGAGATCATCGACACCAATGCCGACAACATCGGCGGTTGTGGCGTCTGCGGCCGCAAGCCCGGCAGGACCAAGGGATATCGCCGCAAGTGTGATTGGCTCAAGAAGCGCTACGTGGAAGGCCTGAGGTTCAAGGTGCTCCGCTCACGGGAATTTGGCGATATCGGGGTGATCGAGTATGCCCCTGGCAGTCATGCGTGGAGACCCGTCGAGGCGGAGGGTTACTTTGTCATCCACTGCCTGATGGTCAACCGCAAGCACAAGGGGAAAGGACTCGGCGCTCTCTTGCTGGATAGTTGTCTGAGGGACGCGGAGAAGAGCAAGTGCCGAGGGGTCGCAGTTGTCACAAGTTCAGATAGCTTCATGGCAGGAAGCGGTTTGTTCATCAAGGCGGGTTTTGTTTCGGTGGAGAGCATCCCTCCCTACGAGCTGCTCGTCAAGAAATTCAAGGCAACAGCGCCTGATCCTCGTTTCATCGTCGACAGGGAGCGAGTATTGAAGAGGCACACGAAGGGCCTCACGATCCTGGCTGCTGATCAGTGCCCTATGGTTCCAAAGTGTGTGGAGGATATTGCGGAGGCGTCCCGAGCCCTAGGGCTGGAGACGAAAGTGGTTCGCGTCAGGAGTGCCAAGCAGTCAAGGGAGCTTCCGACGCCCTATGGCGTGTTCAGCATTGTCTACGATGGAAAGCTGATTGCCGAGCGTCCGGTCAGTGGCACGAGATTCACGAACATCATGCTCAAGCGGGGGACACAAAGGGGTATGCCAATTGGCGTCCGCTCGGCGCAAGGAGATTCAAGAACATCATGAGTAAGCTGGCATAAGGACTACATGGACATCGAGATGTTTGGACAACTTCTGCCAGAACAAGCCAATGCGCCCGATTCTGCTACCACCTACGGCTTCGCAGGACCGGTGACCGGCACGTT
>JBEKSO010000116.1:0-10266 GCA_049516935.1 Thermoguttaceae bacterium | reverse complement strand
CACAGCTTGTGTTCGAGGAAGCCGGTGCTGGAGATATCGACGCCGCTCACAGACGCATAGAGACGCTTCGAGGTATTGTTCGATTGGATATTACTGATCAAACAACAATTCTCGGTAAAAAACTTGTTAACGGAATCCCGTTGCCAGCGAAGGCTCGAGCCGATGCCCTCCACATTGCCGTGGCGGCCATTAATGGGATGGATTACCTGCTGACTTGGAACTGCTCGCATATCGCCAACGCCGTGCTACGACCGCGCATAGAAGCGATTTGTAGAGAAGCAGGTTGCGAACCGCCTATTATTTGTACCCCTCTTGAATTATTGGGGAAAGGAGAGACCGATGCGTGATCCAATAGTAGACGAAGTGCGCAAGGCGCGTGAAGACTACGCACGTCAGTTCAATTTTGACTTGGACGCCATTTGCCGCGACCTTCGCCAAAAACAAGAATCATCGGGCGCAAAAGTAGTCTCTCTTCCAAAACGCCCGGTGCAACAACAACTGCTTAATAAGGAAGCAAAGAAGGCATAGTAGAAAGTTATTCATACCTGCGTTAGTTTGTTCTTCGTTAGGAGAATGAAACATGAATAGTGCTTTCTGGGTCTCCATACTTTTGTACCGCTTAGTCATAGTCATTATCGGATTTGGCTTTGCCTATCTTGGTTTCCGCTTGCTTTCCGTAAAATCCGGGCAACAACGAGACGAGGTAAAGGAGGTGCCTCAAACTTTTGTGGCAAGCCTAAAAACACTTGATACCGGCTATTGGTTTGTATTGTTCGGAACTGTGATTGTAGCCATTTGTCTATTACAAGAACTTTTTATCAATTTTGATAAGTACTTAATAAAAGAAAATAACAGTTCCGCAAATACTGTCTCCATTATTTCTCAGGATACCACAACTTCTTCAATTTTAGGTATCGGAATGTTATTGGCAACAATGGTACTTGCGTTCCTAACAGCTTGGTACGCCTGGTCTATACACCGATATGTTTTATTGAATAAAAAACAATTGCAGTTACAGATAGATCCTTATGTTGTAGCTTTTACACGACCAAGTTCAAATACGCATCAAGTTGAAATTGTTGTAAGAAACATCGGAAATGGATTTGCGAAAGATATCCGTTTTGAACGTCCAGAAAATGTTGAAGAAGCTACTTGGCATAATTTTTTGAATGCTCAATCTACATCCACTCCTTTGGGTACTACTGTTATTTCGCATGGAATTCCTGTCTTGCCACCTCATGAGGAAATATCAACTCCTTGGGAACCTAAGGGCTTTGGATTAATGCCTGATCATGGTTTGTACATCATATGTAAGTGCAAGAGACTGGGATCAGGGCCAAAAAGTGAAGTAGAACCAATAACGTGTTTTTTAGACGCTTTAACCGACCTCAAAAAAGAATAGTGTTATTGGAATAGGAATGTATATCAAATTTTATACATTTACTAAGACATCGAACATTATCAGAAAATCGTTGTCGCCTTGAAAGAAACCTCGCGCCTGATGAAGGAAATCGACGAGTGTATCCCCGGCTGGCCCATAGAATGAGTGCTGTGCTATAATAATATAGTGCTTTCATTAGTATTGTGGCTATTAATATCCCAGGAGTGAAGGTATGACCACCGCCCAATTGCGAAAATACGCCAAGGAACAATTGGACTCGCTGCCGCCGAATAAGGTCCGCGTAGCCGCGGAGTTTTTAAACTACCTCGAAACATCAGCCAGCCGGGACGCCACCTCCGAATTGCTCAAATTGCCAGGACTGCTTCGAGCCGTTGAAGAGGCGGCAGGACAAATTAAACGCGGACGGATCAAGGATTGGCGCAACGTCCGAAAAACTGTTCACTGTCCACTGTCCACTGACCACTAATCCCTACATCACCGAAAAGTAATTATCCACCGCCATGTCGATATATTCCTTGGTGATTTCCAGGGGATGGCTGTAATAAAGGCAGTAGTTGCGGATTTGCAGGAGCAGGTCGCGGGGATGGCAGAAGCGGAACGGCCGGCCGTGTTTCTTGTAGTACGTGCCGATCAGGTAATCGATAGGCTCCTTGCGGTAGGGAATTCCCAACTTGGTGGCCACGATTGCGAACAGGGCGTGGAATTCTTCTTCCGTCGGATCGACGACTTCGATTTTATATGGAATGCGCCGCAGGAAAGCCTCGTCGACCAAGGCCCGAGGCTCCAGGTTGGTGGAGAAAATGATCAGTTGATCGAAGGGCACCCTGATTTTTTTGCCGTTGGGTAAATTCAGGAAGTCGTAGCGTTTTTCCAGGGGAACGATCCAGCGGTTCAAGAGTTCGTCGATCCGCATGTGCTGCCGGCCGAAATCGTCGATCACCAGCGTGCCGCAATTGCTCTTCAGTTGCAGAGGCGCTTCGCAGATGCCGGTGGCATGGTTTAGCGAGACCTCCAATTGCGACATGGTCAATTCCCCGCCGGTGACGATCGTGGGCCGGCGGATGCGGATCCAGCGGCGATCGATTTTCCGCTGGTCTATCAGCCCGTCGCTGGCGGGCAAGGGCAATTCTTCGTGGTTCACCGGGTCGTAAACACGGATAATTTCGCCGTCGATGCCGATTGCGCGGGGAATCCAAATTTCCTGGCCGAAACTGGCGGTTATCCGCTCGGCGATGCTGGTCTTGCCGTTGCCCGCCGGCCCGAATAGGAACAAACCGCGACCGGAGTTTATCGCCGGCCCCAGGTGGTTCAACATGTTTTTATTGAGCAACAGGTCTTGGAATGCGCGGCGGAGGTCCTCGGAAGTAGGGCGCTGCCTAACGAGCGACTGGGCCTCGACGCTGTGTATATAATCCTTCAAGGTGACCGGCGCCGAGCCGAAATATGTGGCGTACTGGGCCAATCGCCGGGCACGCTCCCGCCCCAGATCGGTCAACTGGTACTGAAAATCGTTCATCATCGCCGATCCGCGGTGGCAAATCAATTGTTGGTTCTTCATGTCGCGGAGCAAACAATCGACGGCGATAAACGGCAGTTTTACTTGTTCGGCAATATCGCGGCCGTTGACGTCGCCCCGGGCCAGGAGGAATTTCAATATCAATGCCTCCACTTCGCTTTCGGCCAATCCGGCGCCCCGGAATGTTTCCGGTTCCCGGGGGACGAACGTCTCTTCCTTATGCGCGGGCCCGGCAGTCAAAGGCGCCTGGCCGTCGGACGGGGAAGAAACATCGGCAGTAGAAGCAGTCACCTGTTTAATGCGATCCAAAATAACGTTCAGCCGCTGGTCTATCGTGGAATCGGCCGATGCATCTTGGGGTTGCGATGCCGCCACTGCTTCCCAAGGATCTTTTTTATCGGTCGAGGGAAAAGCCCCGGCCAGGGAAGCCAGCAGATTGTTTTTCGCCGCCTCAGCCATGATTTATCTCGCATCGAAAACATCGGATCCGCAGAAGCCCGCTATGTTGAGGCAGCAGTTTAACTGCTGCCTCAACATAGAAGCCTGCCTCGTAATGCGGTAATTAATCACCCGACATGATTGCAATTGCCCACTCCCCATAAATCTAGCTTTTTTTAAGCGAAATGACTTGTTCTTACAAAGAGCCTATCTCAAAAGTCCCCTCTCCGGGCACCGACCGAAGGTTGGTCGGGAGAGGGTTAGGGTGAGGGCTATTGAGAGTCGGGAAAATAATGTCGTGGTGTAAATGGTAAATCAAGCCAAGCCCACGGGTTGCAACCCGTGGGCTTAACGACATTCGTTACCTGAGGCCCTATAAATCGCCATTATTTTATGGTTATATTCTCTCGCTTTGATTGGGGCTTTATGTTTTGGGACAGGCTCTAAGAAGAAGGCGGTAACGAATATATGGATTGCAGCGATTTATATAAGCCGAATGAAAGTGCCGATTCGGATGCCTTCTGCGAATAGATGCCGGCGAGTATAATAAAAACTTTCAATAATTGGCGGAGTTAAAAATGGAACAAAACCAGACGGACAGGCAACAACATGTAATTCGCGTTGGGGCGGTGAAATACCTGAATGCCCGGCCGTTGACTTTTTGCCTTGCGCAATTTGCCCCGCGGGCGGAGTTGATCTTTGACGTGCCCAGCCGGCTGGCCGACGCCTTAAAAGCCGGCCGCTTGGACGTGGCGATGATTCCTTCGATCGAATATTTTCGGCAGCCGGGTTACAAGATTATTTCCGATGCATGCATAGCCTGCCGCGGTCCGGTCCGCAGCGTGAAGTTATTCAGCCGCGTGCCGGTAGAGAATATCCGCACGCTGGCTTTGGACGAGGGTTCGCGAACCAGCGCGGCATTGATTCGAATTCTGCTCAAGGAGGAATTCGACCTCGAGCCGGAAATCGGTTCGCTGCCCATAGGCGCCGGCGCGGAGACAAGTTCGGCCGACGCGGTGCTGGTGATCGGCGACCGCGGTATCGCTTCCGATAATGGCCGCTTCGGTCATGTTTGGGACTTGGGTGAACGTTGGATGCAAATGACCGGCCTGCCCTTCGTATTTGCGATGTGGATTGCCCGCCCTGGCGTCGATTTGCGGGAATTCGACGTGCTCTTGTCCAGGGCCCGAGATGAGGGCGTCAAGCGCATACCCGATATAGCCCGGCTCGAAGCCGCCGACGGCTGGATCTCCCTGCAAGATTGTCTGGTCTATCTTCGCGATAACCTGCATTTCCATTTAGGTCCCTTGGAACGGCGGGGATTGGAATTGTTTTATCAGCGGGCCGAACTTCACGGCTTCGTCCCCTCCGGAGCAAAAATTGAATATTACCAGTCATAGTAGGGTGCGTGAAACGCACCATGACCGACAAAAGGCGGTGCATTTCACGCACCCTACGGAACTACCATTTGTCTAGTTCCCAGGCTCCGCCTGGGAACGTAATGTAGCTTTGGCTTAACCTTTAATGTAGCTTTGGCTCGGCCTTTGATGTTCCCAGGCGGAGCCAGGGAACAAGGTAAATTCGCATAATGAGCAGCACCATCCGACCACTTTTGGATAAAGCCCGCGACGGCATGCGCTTGACGCCCGAGGAAGGCCTGCGGCTGTTGGAGTCCAATGCCTTGGCATCGCTGGCCAAGGCGGCCGACGTTGTCGCCCGGCGGTTGCATCCCCAGCCTTTTCGCACTTACAACATCGACCGGAATATCAATTATACAAACATTTGTCTAAGCGGTTGCAAGTTTTGCGCGTTTTATCGCCGGCCGGGCGACAGGGAAGGATATGTGATTGAAAGCGAAGAATTTAATCGCAAAATCCAAGAAACCATCGATCTGGGCGGCAACCAAATCCTCTTGCAAGGCGGCATGAATCCGGATCTGAAGATCGGCTGGTATGAGGACTTGTTGCGCGGCGTCAAAAAACGCTTTCCGCAAATAAATGTCCACGGTTTCAGTCCGCCGGAGATCGAGCACATCGCCCGGGTTTCGGCCCTGAGCATCGAGGAGGTTTTACGGCGATTGAAAGAGGCGGGCCTGGGCAGTCTGCCCGGCGGCGGCGCGGAAATCCTGGTCGATCGCGTTCGCCGCGTGGTCAGCCCATGCAAATGCTCCGCCGATGGCTGGCTGGAAGTCTGCCGCGCCTGGCACAGTCTGGGCGGCCGGGGATCGGCCACGATGATGTTCGGGCACGTCGAAACACTTGCCCAACGCATCGAACATCTGGAACGATTGCGCCGGTTGCAGGACGAGACCGGCGGTTTTACCGCTTTTATCTGCTGGACCTTTCAGCCGAGTCACACCGCTTTGGCCGAGTTACCCAAGATCGGCGCGTTCGAGTATCTCAAAACGCTCGCCGTCAGCCGCTTGTATCTCGATAATTTCGCCAATCTCCAGGCCAGTTGGGTTACGCAAGGCTTGCCGGTCGGCCAACTGGCTTTGCGATGCGGGGCCAATGACTTCGGCAGTCTGATGATCGAGGAAAATGTGGTGGCTGCGGCCGGGACTTGTTACCATGCCACCGAGGAAGAAATACGTTATTCCATTATCGAAGCAGGTTACACCCCCCGGAAACGCGACGTGTTTTATCGGCTTATACCTGAACCGGCTAACGCCGTAAGTTAAGAATGGATGAAGGATTAGTGTTTGGGAATTAGATATTTATACTCGTTCACACGCTCCGGCGCGGGAACGAAAATAGCGGTTGTAATGACTTTAATGGCATAATATCATCTTGTTCCCCTGCTCCGGCGTGGGAGTGAAAGTAGCGGATGCCCAGTATTATTAGCACAAATTTTCGTTATCGAGGATATACTGTAAGTTAAGAACCTTTTCGATGCCGGAACGTCGAGAAAATTTGTTCCCACGCCGGAGCGTGGGAACAAGATGAAAATCTGAATCCTGAACCCTGAACCCTGCTCATGATCCACGTCCACGAATTGACCAAATACTATAGCGACTTGCGGCGCGGCAGGTTCGTGGGCTTGGGCGGGATCAGCTTTCACGCCCAGGCCGGTCAAATCTACGGACTTTTGGGACCCAATGGAGCGGGCAAAACCACGGCCTTGCGAATTCTCAGCACCGTGCTCCGCCCTTCATCCGGCGCCGCAACGATCAACGGCCACGACGTGCTGACCCAGCCCGATCAGGTCCGCCGCGACGTCGGATTCATTTCCGCCAACACCGCCGTGTACGATCGCATGACCGGTTGGGAAATGGTGGAATACTTCGGCCGTTTACACGGCATTCCGCTGGATGAACTTCACTCCCGCATGGAGCGACTCTTCGACCGGCTAAAAATGAACGATACCCGCGAAGTGTTGGGATCGAAGATGTCCACCGGCATGAAACAGAAGGTATCGGTGGCCCGCGCGGTGGTGCACGACCCGCCGGTGCTGATTTTTGATGAAGCCACTGTCGGGCTGGACGTGCTGGTCGCCCGGGCGCTATTGAAAAACGTGGCCGAACTCCGCGATCACGGCAAGTGCATAGTCTATTCCACGCACATCATGCGCGAAGCGGAAAAAATCTGTGATCGAGTGGCCATTTTGCACCGTGGACGCATACTGGCTGAGGGAACCCTGGACGAATTGCGCGATAAGCACCGCGAATCCGACTTGGAAGAGCTGTTTTTCCAGTTGATTTTCCAACACGATGAAAAAAATGCAACGACGTGCAAGCAGGAAATACAAACGTAATTCCTTTATTTACATAGGTGTCTATTGAAAATCAGAAAACTAACGTTACTCAATAGCCGGCGGCTAACAGCCGCCGGTGGGAATTCTCTTATATTCCGGCGGTCGTTGACCGCCGGCTATTGATATAATTTGCCCGAGTAACAATGAGTAAGAGCGGATCAAATAAGAAATGACATTATCCAACGTCAGATTGATCCTGGCCCGCGAGATTCGCGATCAGATGCGCGATCGGCGGACTTTGTTCATGATCGTGGTGCTGCCGATTTTGCTCTATCCGCTGTTGGGGGCGAGCTTTTTCCAGCTTGCCCAGTTTTTACAAGCGCATCCGAGCCGGGTATTGATCGTCTCGGCGAAAGAGTTGGGCAACTTGCCGCCGCTTTTCGAGAACCAGCAGTTCGCCGCCCAGTTGTTCACCGATCCAGATCGGGCGGATTTACTGGAATTGCATTTTGCGCCCGATGAACCAAGAGGGAATATAGCCGATAAAACCGATCCGCTCGAAGACGCCCGGCGCCAGGTGCAAGCGGGCCAATACGACGCGGCCCTTTATTTTCCGCCGAATTTTGCCGAGCGTTTGGGCTATTTTCAGCAAGCCATTCAAGAGCGCGTTCGCAATCCGCAGGGACAAAATGTCACAGCGGCCCAGGAAAATCTCCTCTCCATGCCCAAGCCCGAAATCATTTATTCCACGGCCAACGAAAAGTCGCAGATCGCTTTTACTCGGCTCTCGGAAGTGTTGCGCCAGTGGACCGAACTAATCGGCAAGGAGAACCTGGAAGCCGGCGGGTTGCCGATCGAAACGGTTCGCCCCTTTACGCTGGATTCCTCTGACGTGGCCCGTGATAGCAGTTTTCGCGGAGCGGCGGTATGGGCCAAGATCATGCCCATGCTGCTTCTGCTCTGGACGCTCACCGGCGCGTTTTATCCGGCCGTGGACCTGTGCGCCGGCGAAAAAGAACGCGGCACCTTGGAGACCTTGCTTTCCAGCCCCGCCCAGCGCAGCGAAATCGTGCTGGGCAAATTGCTGACCATTATGCTCTTTAGCATGGTTACGGCCGTATTGAACCTGATAAGCGTGGGCTTCACCATGTGGGTATCGCTGGGCCATTTCAAGGTTTTAGGGCCCCCGCCGCTGCTTTCCGCCGTCTGGCTGTTGGCGGCGCTGGTGCCGATCTCGGCCTTGTTCAGCGCATTGTGCCTGGCATTGGCGGCCTTCGCCCGCAGCACCAAGGAAGGGCAATACTACCTCATGCCCTTGTTGCTGGTGACCATGCCGCTGGTGATCTTGCCCATGTCGCCGGGCATGGAATTGAATTTGGGCAACAGCCTGATCCCCATCACCGGTGTTATGTTGCTTTTGCGCAGCCTGTTGGAAGGTCATTATCTGCCCGCCCTGCAATATTCGCCGGTGGTGATCGGTGTGACTCTGGCCGCCTGCATGTTGGCCATCCGCTGGGCGGTGGACCAGTTTAATTCCGAGTCGGTGCTGTTCCGCGAAAGCGAGCTGCTCGACTTGGGATTGTGGCTGCGGCATTTGCTCCGCGATCGCAAGGCAACCCCCAGCGTGGCCGTGGCCGTGGTCTGCTTCATTGTCATCCTATTGGTCAAATATTTCCTTAGTTTCTCAATGATTCTACCCAACGATTTCAATGATTTTGCCCGAATGGAGCTAATCACGCAATTAGTAGTGTTTCTCACGCCTATATTATTGATGACCGTCGTATTGACTTCCAACCCGCTGAAAACCTTGTTGCTGAATATTCCCAAATGGCGGACGATTCCCGCCGCCTTGATGTTGGCCGTATTCCTGCATCCGCTGGCCAATGTTCTGCAATCGGCGTTTACGCAATTGTATCCGGTTTCCGAGGAAATGAAAAATTCTTTGGATAAGTTCTCCCAAATACTGAACCAGGCGGGTATATGGCAATTGCTGCTCGTGATTGCCTTTCTGCCGGCCATTTGCGAGGAACTTGCCTTTCGCGGCTTCATTCTTTCGGGATTCCGGCACATCGGCCGCAAATGGCGGGCAATTGTCATAACCGCCTGCTTTTTCGGCGTGGTTCACGGCATTATCCAGCAATCGCTCCTGGCCTGTTTGCTGGGCGTGGTATTGGGCTTTCTAGCTGTGCAAAGCGGCAGCATATTGCCCTGCATCGTATTCCACCTGACGCACAATAGCCTGGCCTTGCTCAACAGCCGATTGACGCCTGCCATGTTTGAAAATATCTCCGGCATGGGATCCTTGATCGTCCCCGGTAAAAACGGAGGTTGCACGTATACCTGGTCGGTGGTGATTTTCGGGGCCCTTGCCGGATTGTCGATTATGGTCTGGTTCGGACTTTTGCCCTATCGAAAAACCCCGGAAGAAGCGCTCCAACAGGCGATCGCCAGCGGCGAACCGCCCGTCGCCGAGGACGAAGACATTTCCGCGAGTCTGGCCTCGCTGCTTGAATGACATCGCAATGGCATTGTTCTGCGGCTTGACTGTTTTTCTTAAGATGTGTAGTTTGCATAGATGGTTCATGCACTCAAAGCCCGGTATGTCTTTCCCGTTTCGGCCAAACCCATTGTTAATGGCATGGTCGGCATTCAAGGCGAATGCATCGCGGCCGTGGGCGACCATGTAACGGCCGATACCGTGGAAGATCTAGGCAATGTGGCTATCCTGCCGGGGCTGGTCAATGCCCATACCCATCTGGAATTCAGCCATCTTACTGAACCCTTGGGCGAGCCGGGTATGGGCTTTGTCGATTGGATTCGCCTGATTCGGCGAGAGCCCTTGGAAGACCGTATTCAGGCGGTGAATAAGGGAATAAACGAGTGTGTCCGTTGCGGAACGACCACCATCGGCGAAATTGCCCAAGACGATTTTACCACATCTGAGTTGGAAAAAGAAAATATGCCGGCCGACGGCACCGCTTTCCTGGAACTCATCGCTCCCACCGCCGATCGCGTTGCCGCCGCCATGGAACTCGCACAAACGTATTTAAAGGGTCCAGGGTTCAGGGTTCAGGGTTCAGAATTCGGATGGGAAAGCAATGTTGAATCGCAAAAACTGAATCCTGAACACTCTCCTGAACCCCGAACCCTGAACCCTGAACCCGTAAATTGGCAAATCGGCCTTAGCCCCCATGCCCCTTACAGCGTCCATCTGGAC
>JBEKSO010000115.1:0-10344 GCA_049516935.1 Thermoguttaceae bacterium | reverse complement strand
TCAGGATAAACTTTGCGTGGGCGACACGATCCACGTCAAAGGTCACACCACCGACTTTACGCAAAAAGTCGATTCCATGCAGATCGACAACAATCAGGTCGCCGAGGCCGGGGTAGGCCAGTCGGCAGGCATGCGCGTCGCACAACACGCACGCCAGCACGACCAGGTATTTAAAGTCGTGGAATAGGCCGGAGGCCGGAGATGGAATGATGAAGCCTGAATGTAGAAGTCAGAATGCAGAATTGAATATTTTAGACTGAAAGCTAAGCACTCCATAATATCAGCTTGCAGTTTAGCGCCGTTCACTGCTCGCTAATTGCTGAAATCTGAGGGCTAATAAATACAATGGGGTGGCGGTTGATCATTTCAAGCGCCACCCCTGGAATTCATTATTTTCGGAACCGGCAGGTCGAAAAAGTCTGGCAAGTGTCAGAAACTATATTCGAATCCTGCCGTGGCTCCGTGATAAAACACGCCCGAGTTGCTATTGATGCCGATCTCATTTGTATTGACGTTGGTTTCCTGGATCTGTCCTGGGGCCAAAGCAACGCCTTGCAGCCATATCGCTTCGTAACCCGCTCTTAAAGTCAGGCTACAGGTTACTTGATACTTGCACTGCAAGCCGACTTCGCCAAGGAAGGCGGTGTGGTTGGTCGAGGCTCCGAATACTCCCATCGTAGTGCCGTCATTGGCCGCGGTTAGCTGTTCAGCGTGGTTGCCGAAAATCCCGGCCTTCACCAGCCCGTCAACCGAAAAGCATCCGCAGTCCCAGATTTTTCCATCCGCCCCGATCTGGAAACCATAAAGATTGTTTTTAGTGTTTGTATTCCAGAATGGTTCCAAGGTCGAGGGCGCCAATGCCCCCTCCAGATTTTCACGCAGTTCGACCCAACGGAATCCGGCCAGCATGGTCACTCGGCAACAAGGATTCCATTGCACGTTAATTTCGGCATTATAAAGTTTCGAAGCATAGTCCCATTCCATGTCAGCGCCAAAATTCGGGAAGATAAAGCCGCCGGGAGCGCTGAATTGCAGCGACCTGCTATCAAGCACGGTTCTGCCGCTGTCCCAGCCGTCGATCTGAAAATACATCAACTCCAAGTCGTAGCAACAATCCCCGTGGCGGATCAGGTCTAACCTCGGGCCGCCGTGGAAACCTTGGCGAAAAGCATTGGCGTTGAGCAATGGGATGCTAGGGGGCGCTGTGGCGCCGATTGGCACCTCTTCAACCAGCGTTTGGTCTACGCTGCCGACGCGGTCCAAGATGATGAAATCGGCCGATGCCGTCCATCGCGGACAATAACACCGCTGGCAACAGCCTGGATTGCAACAACCCGGATTGCAGCAGCTTGGGTTGCGGCTATCGCTGCCCTGCGCCTGATCCATCGCCATCCCGGAATCCATTGCAGGCGATTCTTCCGCATCGCCTGGAATCAAGCGATGGGCCGCCGGGTCGTCCCTGCCCAGAGTAACGGCGGAACTTGCCGCCAATGCCAGAATTGCACATATTGCCGTTCCAATAAATTTGCGAGAATTCATCACTTTCCCTCTTTGTAGGATGACTATTAAAAATAATATCGAATTACATATCACGATGGGGTGGCGGTTGATCTTTTCAAGCGCCACCCCTGGATTCGATAATTGTCGGATCCGGCAGGTCGAATAATTCTGGCAAGTGTCAGAAACTATATTCTAATCCTGCCGTGGCTCCGTGATAAAACACGCCGGAATTGGCATTGATGCCGGTCTCACCCGAAACAATGTTGGTTTCGGCGATTTGTCCGGGCGCCAAAGCGACGCCTTGCAGCCATATCGCTTCATAACCCGCTCTTAAAGTCAGATGACAGGTTGCTTGATACTTGCACTGCAAGCCGACTTCGCCAAGGAAGGCGGTGTGGTTGGTCGAGGCCGTGAACGGTCCCAATCCTCCCGCTATCGTTGATTGTTCCGCGTGATTGCCGAAAATCCCGGCCTTTACCAGCCCGTCGATCGTGAAGCAGCCGCGATCAACGATTAGTCCATCGGCGCCGATCTGGAAACCATAAAAGTTGTTTTTCGTATTTGTGTCCCAGAAGCTAAACAAGACCGGTGGGGTTACTCCTCCTAACAAATTGCCCCCGTCAAGATCTTCGCGCAGTTCCAGCCAACGGAATCCGGCCAGCATGGTCAACCGGCAAATAGGATTCCATCGCACGTTGAATTCGGCATTGTATAGCTGGGAAGAATAATCAAATTCCATCGGTTCGTCGGGTGGATTGGTCGCAATAAAAGGGCCGGGAGAGGTAAATGACAACGTTCCGGGAGGGCCCGAAAAGCTTTGGATGCTGCTCCAGCCGTCGATCTGAAAATACAGCAACTCCAAGTCGTAACAACAATCGCCGTGGCGAATCAATCCTACCCTCGGCCCGCCGTGGAAGCCCTGGTGAAAATCGTTGGCGTTGAGCAATGGAATGCCGGGGGCCGCAAAGGTGGCGGGCGGCGCTTCCTCAATGAGCGTTCGGTCTACGCCGCCGGTGCGGTCCAAGATGATGAAATCGGCCGATGCCGTCCATCGCTGACAATAACACCCCTGAGAGCAGCCTGGATTGCAGCAGTCTGTATTGCAACAGCCTGGATTGCGGCAGTCCATGCCCTGTGCCTGATCCATCGGCATCCCGGACGCTGGAGGCGATTCTTCCGCATCGCCTGTAATCAAGCGATAGGCCGCCGGGTCGTCCCTGCCCAGAGTAACGGCGGAACTTATCGCCAATACCAGAATTGCACTTATTACCGTTCCAAAAACCTTGCGAGAATTCATCACTTTCCCTCCTTGTAGGATGATGTTTTTCCAATTATGGGTCTTTATGTAATCGCGGCAGAGCTGCAGGGGAATCAAATCGTTTCTGTTTAATGGCGACAGATAGACATCCGATTCCTTAGCGTCTTCCAAGATTGGGTACAATTTGTACGTTTGATAATTGGGGGAAGAGATAACACGGATTGCGGGAACGACTCCTTAAAGTTTACATCGGCCCTACAATCCCTAAAATTCATAAAATAGATACATCCGGACTCTTCAAAGGATATTCATGCCCAACTGCGAATTATCTGGTCCAAAGCGGGGATAGAAGGGGTAAAGTAGTTGGACTTTATGGGCTGGTTCTTTGTCGGCTCTGAGAATACGGGCGGAATATTTAGTGCCTTTTACCCAGCCTGCGAAATCGATATATTCCGCAAAATAAGGCTAATTTCCGCCTTGTTGGCTGACATAGCTGGACGATTTTTCCAGCCAAGGGGGTGAATCTGTCGCGTCGGCGGCAGTGGCGGGTTCCTTATTGTTAGTCACGGTGATTTTCAGATTGGCGATGATCACGTCTGATACGATGCGGTTTCCCAAAGTCTGGTCGATTCGCTCGCGGATCTGCCGTTTGAGGTCGCTTAAAGCCGGATCGTCGAAATCTCCGCTGTGTGTCTGACGCAACAGCGACTCGATCTCTTCTTGCACCCGGAATTTATGGGAAGCCAGCCGATTTCTGGCAATCCGATCCAAACCCTCCAGCGCGGTAATGTAGAGGGAAAATTCGGCATTGGCCAGCCGGCCTCCCGCAGTTTTATCAGCCGTGAATTTGTAGTTTCCCACCCCGATTTCCGGGCTGAACTCGAGCGCAGCGCTAGTGTTTAGGGCTTTATAATATGCCCAACCGATGCCGTGGATCACCAGCGTGCTGATTAGCAAAAAAGTCAGCCAATACGGCACGGATTTAGCGCTAAACAAGGCAAATCTTGCCTTGCTTTTGGACGATGGTTCGGTTTGCCCTTCCTCGGAATTCGATTCTTCTGGACGCTTGGTTTCGTTGACCACAATGGTAACTCCGGGAATGTTTTGGAGATTTTTGGGACTGTCCCTTTTAGGACGTTTTACGCAAGGACAGAAAATTCGGTGCAACGTCGGGGTGAGATGGCTTGCCCCCCGTTGGATTGCACGTCTTTTTCCCTATAAGTCTAGCTTTAAAACTGATGCGGAAGACAAGAAAAAAATAGGGGGCCTCAAACGTGCCACATTCCACAGTGGCGGGATGGAAGGTAAGGGCAAGTTAACCTTCTATCTACATTACGTTAGAGGCCCCTCGGGCCAGTCTAATTTATGTGTAAATTTCCCATTTACACATCTGTACAGAGTACATTTGTTGTGCCAATTTTAAGACAACGCGGAAAAGTGTCTCAATTCTAAAGCGCAACTCTTTATATGATAAGCATTTATAAGAACAATTTCGCAGGAAATTGTATCGCGATCAATGAATTATGTTATTTGTTAGATGTATGATTTTGCCACACTTTATCCGTTTTACGCTACAAGTTCTTCAAAACTATAATATTATATGCCGTATAGAAGTTAAAAGCCAATCAATTCTAATTTTCCATATAACTAGGTATTGCGTTGCCAGTTATTCCTTTATCGCAACCATCGAAATCAAACTGGGTGTTAATCTCGCATAACCCCAATGCCGGGGCGAGAGATACTTATAACGATGTAAAACGCCTGGCCGAATTGCTCCGGCGGCAGCGACTTGAAGTGGAAATATTCACCGATCTTGACCTCGTGACCCAGCGGGCAAATGACTTAGTCGACCAGCGACAACTTCGGGCGCTGGTTGGCGTGGGAGGAGACGGCACCGCCGCGGAACTGGTAAACCGTACAAAAGTGGGCACGACATTGACATTATTTCCCACGGGCAACGAAAACCTCTTGGCGCGCTATTTTCATTTCGACGCAATCCCGGAACATCTTGCCGAAACCATTGCCCACGGATCCCTGATTCGCATCGATGCCGGCAAAGCGGAGGGTAGAATCTTCCTGCTCATGGCCTCTTGCGGGCTGGATGCCGAAGTGGTCCGATGCGTTCATGACCGCAGGACCGGACACATGAGCTCACGCAATTATTTCAAACCACTATGGGATGTCGTGCGTACATTTAAGTATCCGGAACTGAGGGTGTACTGCGACGAAGGATTGGGTATGGATGCAGGTGCCCCGTTCTTGACGGCCCATTGGTTTTCCGTATTTAACCTGCCGTGTTACGGCGGCGGACTGGAATTTGCCCCCCATGCCGCGGGAAACGACGGCCAATTAGACCTGTGCGGATTTCGCCGGGGAGGCTTTTGGCACTTTTTACGATATGTCAGCGCCGTATACCTCCGACAACACCAGCACATGAGCGATTGGATTACCCGCCGCGTAAATAGGGTGCGCATCGTTTCCGATGTCCCCGTGCATTACCAACTCGACGGCGATCCAGGCGGTTTGCTGCCGTTAAATATTGAAGTCTTGCCCAACCGGCTGAATATACTCGTTCCCAAAAAGGCTGTAGGATGACTGTAAAGGGCTGTAGGCAGTAGGCTTTAGGCTGTAGAATGGAAGATAATAACTGAAGGTGTCCTACTTAAACCCTCGGTGTATTCACTGGCGACTATTGAGTCTCAGGTAATAAATGTCACATTTAATAGCCGGCGGCTAACAGCCGCCGGCAGGATTTCGCGAGTTTTCCGGCGGTCGTTGACCGCCGGCTAGAGATATCATTAATCTAAGTATCATTAAATGAATCTTGCAGAAAAAATCCTTGACCTCCGAACCCTGAACCCTGAACCCTACAACCGTGCCTGCTAATCCTGTAATAATTGGTCCCTATAGTTGCGGCCGCGGCCAGCCGCTTTTGGTCATAGCCGGGCCCTGCGTCTTGGAAGACAAGGCTTTGATGTTGTCGATTGCCCAACATCTGAGGCATATCGCCGCGGAATTAGCCTTGCCGCTTATTTTCAAGGCCTCGTTCGACAAGGCGAATCGCACCAGCATGACCTCGTATCGCGGACCCGGCTTTAAAACCGGGCTGGCCATATTGGCGGATGTAAAGGAAGCCACCGGATTGCCGGTCACCACCGACATCCACGAATCTTCGCAGGCTCAGGCGGTAGGCGAGATCTGCGATTTGATTCAGATTCCCGCCTTTCTGGCCAGGCAAACCGATTTGCTCCTGGCCGCGGCGGCAACCGGCCGGCCCGTGCATGTGAAGAAGGGACAGTTTTTAGCCCCCTGGGACATGAAATACGTGCTCGACAAGTTGGAATCCGGCGGGTGCTCGAATATTTTACTGGGCGAGCGGGGAACTTTTTTCGGTTACGGCCGCTTGGTCAACGACATGCGATCGATTCCGCAGATGCAGGCCCTGGGCGTGCCGGTGATTTTCGATGCCACCCATAGCGTTCAAGAGCCGGGCGGACTGGGCGCGGCAACCGGCGGCAATCGGGCCATGGTCGAGCCCTTGGCGCGGGCGGCCGTGGCCGTGGGCGCCGACGGCCTGTTTTTCGAAACCCATCCCGCACCCGACTCCGCACCCAGCGACGGCCCGAACATGATCCCGCTCGATCAATTTCCCGCTTTGCTCCGGCGGCTTTTGGCCCTTCGCCAAGCAGTGGGGAGATTGACATGAAGAACCTCGATTTTCGCAAATTCCTCCCCTCTCCCTTTGGGATAGGGGCAGGGGGTGAGGGCATAGCCAACGTACTGATTTTGCTAATTCCACTTTTCTTTTTCGCCTTGTGCGGCGGTTGCCACAAGCAGGCGGCAATCCCCGGCGCCGGCAATTCCCAATGGCAGCAGTCGAATCCCCAGTGGCAAGAGGAATTGTTGACTTACGCCATCGAGAATTTAAACCAGATGGAGAAATACCAAACCCAGGAGACCTTCTTCGTTATTTTTCGGCAAATTTACTCCATGCAAGAGGCCGCTGCGGATAAAGATAAAATGAAAAGCCTCGATACGCTCTCCGCCGCCTGGCCTGAATCCGAAATGTTCAATCAGATCCTCGATCGCTTGAATCAGTGGGTCCTGTCTCAACCGCCGCCCGGCGATTGGAAACCCGACGGGCTTGTGGATACCTTGCCGGAATCGTTTAAAGAACTACCGATGGTCAAAGGCCTGGGCGGCAGGGAATTCTCCGCCTTCGACGGATATTTCTTGCTCGAGGCAGCTTATCTTCGCGACGTCGCGCTTTGGGCCCGGGGCGATGCCCTGGACGATTTGTCGCGGGCGAAAAACCTCTTTAACTGGACAATCCGCAATATTCAACTCGAAGAGGATGACAAAGACAGGGTTCCCCTGTTTCCCTGGGAATCGCTGCTTTTTGGCCGGGCCACGGCCATGGAACGGGCCTGGATTTTTATTCTCCTGGCCCGGCAACAGGGTTTGGACGCGGCGGTTTTGGCCTTGGCCGAGCCGGCCGAAAATGCGCCCGCCTCCGCGGAAAGCAGGCCCTTGAAACAATGGTGCCTCGCCGTGCTGATCGACGGCAACGCCTATCTGTTCGATCCGCTTTTAGGCATGCCCATTCCGGGCAAGGACGGCGTTCGGCACGATGCCCAGGGCCGGCTCGAACTTCAACCCGCCACGCTGGCCGAGATTTTAGCCGACCCCGCGCTGCTCAAGCGGCTGGATATCGATTCCAAACAGACTTATCCCGTCAAGCCGGCCGACCTGCGAAATCTGGCCGCGCTGGTGGAAGCCTCGCCCGCTTCTTTGTCCTATCGAATGAAATTGATCGAGTCGCGCCTGGCCGGCAAGCAGAAAATGGTGCTGACCGCTTCGGCAACCGCGCAGGCGGAACATTGGAAATCCGTTCCCGGCGTCGGCAGGACGGAACTCTGGCTTTTGCCCTACGAAACTATTCGGCGGCGTTCGCAACTTGCGCCGCAAGATGTCCTCGGTCAATTGGGAGAATTCATGCGATTTTACGCGCTTCCGGATGCGCCTTTGGCCAAGGGGCGCCTGCTGCATATTAAAGGTCTGTTATCAGGCCAGGAAGGCGCAACCGGGTTCTATCAATTGGCCCGGCCTCCGGATGAAGAACTGGAAGCACTTTCGCAACTGCCTTCCATCCAAGACCTGGACAAAATGAAACAAGACCTGGCAAAGATGAAAAATGAGTTGGTTAAGGCAAATAACGATCCATCGACTGCGCCTTCCCCCTTCCTGCAAAGCCAAAAACAAGAGTTGGACGAGAAAATGGCCGACGTCAATCTGGCCAAAATGGCAAAAAAATTAGAAGAGGAATATACCAATATCCTTATTAAAATACCCAAGTTCAAGTCGGAAGAGGAGAAAAAAAACGCCGTGGCCACCTTCCAGCGACAATCCATACACATAATGTTGACCAATATTCTGTATGGAAAAGAAGACGCCACTTATTGGCTGGCCCTGGTGGTCTTCGAACGCGGCAATTACAGCTCGGCCGAGGATTACTTCACGAAACGGATCCTGGAAAGGACGCCCCCCAGCCCCTGGCGTCACGGGGCCCTTTTTAATCTGGCACAAACCGTCGAGGCCGCCGGACAGATCGAGCGGGCGGCGATGATCTATGAATCTGACCCCGAAGCCCCCGACGTCTACGGCCGCCTCCTCCGCGCCCGCTGGCTCTTGGAAAAAGACGAGAAATAAAACATTTTTTCCTCAAAGAAACAACACGGAGGCACGGAGTTCTCGGAGAAAACAACTTTAATCATATTGCTACGCAACCTCGGTGTACTCCATGCCTCCGTGGTGAAAAATATATGGAATAGAGTAATTGATCGTGGTCCTCGCGCACTAGTTCAGTAATAACATAACCTAAATATGCTATACAGGTAACCATAATGGTAGGGTAAAGTGACAATGCCGCCATTTTCCTACCCTTGTGTATCATTTTATCTACTGTTAAACTTATATGTCTATGTTTTTTGACCAGAGCATTAAGTGGGTAAATAATATAGTCAGAATCTATTATCCACGCGCAGAAGTTGGAGTTCTAGGAGTTTGGCCATGAAAGAAAAAATCCATCCTAAATATATGGTGACCAAGGTTACTTGCGGTTGCGGCAATGCGTTTGTCACGCGGAGCACGATGCCGGAGTTGAAAGTCGATATTTGCAACGTTTGCCATCCGTTTTATACCGGCAAGCTGAAATATGTCGACACCGCCGGCCGGATCGAAAAATTCCAGAAGAAATTCGCCTCGACCGGTTACACCAGCCTGAATCGCGGCAAAAAAGCCGCAGTTGATGCCGAACCCGCTGAATAGTTAATGTCTAATAATGAATGATGTGAAAATAAGTATGTTTTCGTGTGTTTTTTGTTAATCAACTCATTCATCATTCTGCATTCGGCATTCATCATTTCTCATGTCTAATCCACTCGAAGAGAAGCTTGTTCGTTTCGAGGAGTTGGAAAAGCAACTTGTCGATCCGGAAGTATATTCCAATCCGTCCCGATTTTCGGCGGTGGCCAGGGAGCACGGCTCGCTGGCCAAGCTGGCCACCAAGTATCGCCAATTCAAAAAGCTGAACCTCCAGATCCGCGAAGCCATGGATATGATCGCGGGCGGCGATGCGGATATGCGCGAACTGGCCGAAGCCGAGTTGCCCAAGCTCAAAGCAGAGCGTGAAGGCTACTGGAACGAGCTTTTGGACTACACCATCGGCGGCGAAGACGCCGTTCGAAACCGCTGCATTTTGGAAATCCGCGCGGGCACCGGCGGCGAGGAGGCGGCCCTGTTCGCCCGCGACCTTTACGAAATGTACCGCCACTACGCCGAGGACAGCCGCTGGAAGGTGGAAATCCTCGACATGAGCCCCACGGAATTGGGCGGGTTCAAGGAAATCATTCTCGGCCTGGAGGGCGAAGGCGTTTTCCGCAAACTGCAATTCGAAAGCGGCGGACACCGCGTGCAGCGCGTGCCCGAGACCGAGGCCAAGGGCCGCATCCACACCTCCGCCGCCACCGTGGCCGTGCTGGCCGAACCCGAAGACGTGGAAATCGATCTAAAACCCGACGATTATCGCAAGGACATCTTTCATGCCAGCGGGCCGGGCGGGCAGCACGTCAACAAAACCGCCTCCGCCATCCGACTGACGCACTACGAAACCGGAATCGTCGTCTCCTGCCAGGACGAAAAAAGCCAGCATAAAAATCTGGCCAAGGCCCTCCGCGTCCTCAAAACCAGGCTCTACGAGCAGAAACGCGAGGAAGAACACAAAAAACGCTCTGACGAGCGCAAAACCAAGATCGGATCCGGCGATCGCAGCCAGCGGATCCGCACTTACAACTTCCCGGAAAATCGCATCACCGACCACCGCATCGGACTTACGCTCTACAAACTCGACAACATCATAGCCGGCAATCTGCATCCCGTGATCGACGCCTTGACGGAGTATCAACGCCAAGAGCAGCGCCAATCGTTCGGAACGATCGATTAATTGTGATCAGTTTTCAGTTCTCAGTTTTCAATTTTGAATTCAGCATTCATCATTTTTTTTCATCCTTCATCCTTCATCCCTCATC